>NZ_JBBCYQ010000007.1:0-225821 GCF_037144815.1 Curtobacterium sp. USHLN213
CCGACCGCGACGGCCCGGGCCCGAAGAGGGACGCCCCCGCTAACGGCCGCGCCCGCTACCGCCCCGCCCCGCAGCGGGCGGGGCGGCGGGGTGCCCGCCGCCCCCGCGCCTCCCGTCCGTCATCGGGTCGCGTCGCGACCCGCACTCCGGTCGTCAGCGACGGCGGAAGTAGCCGTTCGCGCCACCGACGAACATGAGGATGGTCGCGACGATGACCGCGATGCCACCGATCCAGCCGAAGGCGTTCGAACCGGACGCCGCGCCGACACCGACGTTGAGGACCTGCAGGATCGCGAGCACGAGCAGGACGATGCGCGCCCAGTTGCGGCCGTCGCGCATCTTGAAGACGATGATGAGCTCGACGATGGCGATGATGAAGCTGATGATCGCGCCAGCGACCACCGGCCCGGTCCCGACGGCGTTCGCTGCGGCCGCGCCACCGCCGCCCGCGACGAGCACGACGATGCCGCTGATGATGTTCGCGAGGACCACGATCAGCCAGATGATGAACGAGACGGTGACGGTGGTCGGACGTCCCGACGGGGTTGTTCCTGACATACTTGCTCCTTCTGCCGCGATCGCGTCCAGCGACCTCACTGTGAACGTACAGCCCTGACGGAAGTTTGTCCGGTGTCCCTGCGGACGCGGCCGGGAAGCGCACGCCAGGATGGGGGTGCAGCACACCGACGAGGAGGACCCGTGGACAAGGCCCAGTACTCGCAGCCCATCCGGGAGTACATCGAGCAGCTCCGGACCGAGGGCTACAGCGTCGCCGACGGGCACACCGCCGACCCGGACCTCATCGACCCGTACGGCAACCCGGTCCTGACCTGGCGCGACGACTACCCGTACGACGAACGCCTCGGCCGCGAGGAGTACGAATACCAGAAGTACCACCTGCAGATCGAGCTGCTGAAGTGCCAGTACTGGCTCGAGGACACCGGGCAGAAGGCCGTCGTGCTCTTCGAGGGTCGCGACGCCGCGGGCAAGGGCGGCACCATCAAGCGGTTCACGGAGCACCTCAACCCCCGGACCTCCCGCGTCGTCGCGCTGAGCAAGCCGAGCGAACGCGAGCGCGGCGAGTGGTACTTCCAGCGCTACGTGCAGTACCTGCCGTCGGCGGGCGAGATGGTCCTGTTCGACCGCTCCTGGTACAACCGTGCCGGCGTCGAGCGGGTGATGGGGTTCTGCTCCGACGACGAGTACGAGTCCTTCATGACGCAGGTACCGCAGTTCGAGCGGATGCTCGTCGACTCCGGCATCCACCTCACGAAGTTCTGGTTCTCGGTCACCCGCCGCGAGCAGCGCACCCGGTTCGCGATCCGACAGCTCGACCCCGTGCGGCGGTGGAAGCTGTCCGACATCGACCTGCTCTCGCTCGACCGGTGGGACGAGTACACCGAGGCGAAGACCGCCATGTTCGCCCGCACGAGCAAGCGGTACGCACCGTGGACGATCGTCCGGTCGAACGACAAGAAGCGCGCTCGCCTGAACGCGATGCGGTACTTCCTGACGCAGTTCGACTACCCGGACAAGGCGGTGGACGTGATCGGCCGGCCCGATCCGCTCATCGTCCGGCGCGGGAAGCGGGACGTCGACGTGGAGTAGGGGCGGCCAGGAGGCGCGGTGCCGGCCCGCAGCGCTGGGCGCGGTCGGAGCGCGGCCTGGTTGGGTGGTCGCATGCGCCGCCCCGACACCGTCACCGTCGTCGTGCCGGTCCTCGACGACGCGGACCAGCTCCGCCGGTGCCTCGCGGCGTTGGCTCGCCAGACGCGGCTGCCCGACGAGGTGGTCGTCGTCGACAACGGCAGCTCGGACGACAGCGCGGCCGTCGCTTCCCAGGCCGGTGCCCGCGTGCTGCACGAACCCGTCCGGGCGATCGCCGCGGCGGCGTCCCGGGGCTACGACGCGGCGACGGGCACCCTGATCGCCCGGCTGGACTCGGACTCCTGCCCGGGTCCGGACTGGCTCGAGCGGGCGCTCCGGCACTTCGACGACGACCGCGTCGTGGCGGTGACCGGACCGGGCGAGTTCCGCGGGCTCGGTCGTCTGGAGCGGGCGTTCTGGCACGTGGCGTACATGCGCGCCTACTTCGCCCTGATGACGGCGGCACTGTGGCGGCCGCCGTTGTTCGGTTCGAACCTGGTCATCCGGCGCCACGCCTGGGAGGCCGTCCGGTCCCGCGTGCACCGGTACGACGCCGACGTCCACGACGACGTCGACCTGTCCGTGCAGCTCGATCCCGCGTGGCCGGTGGTGCTCGACCGTTCCCTCGTGATGTCCGTGTCGGGCGAGCCCGTCCGCGACCTGCCCGGCCTGGTCGTGCGCACGCGGAAGGCGCTCCGGACACTGGCGCTCGGCGGGTTCCGGATCCTTCCGGTCGTCCGGGCCGTGCGGCGCTGCTGGGCGACGCCCCGTGCCGTGCCCGGTGCCGTGGCCGAGCGCGTCCCCGGGCCGGACGTCGTGGAACCGCTCGAGGAGGTGCCGGCGTCGTGAGCGACTCCCCGCTCGTCGGGCCGCGGTCCGCCCCGGACCTGCACGTCCTGACCCTCAACGTCCGCCGACGCGTCCCGCACCGTCGGACCGACCACCCCGACGCCTGGACGCACCGGCGCGATGCCGTGCTTGAGCTGCTCGGGTCCGAGTCCCCGCACCTCGCCGCCCTGCAGGAGGTCCTGCCCGACCAGGAGCGCTGGCTCACGGAACGGTTGCAGCCCCGGTGGACCGCGGTGCTCCGGGGTCGCGGGCGCCGTGGCGACGGGGAGCGCGTCGGGATGCTCGTCGACACCGACCGTCTGCGGGTCACCGGTGAGCACGTCCGGGCGCTGTCCCGACGGCCGGAGCGGATCGGGAGCCGGTCCTGGGGCACCCTGTTCCCCCGGATCGCCGTCGGCCTCCAGCTCGAGGACCGCGTCACCGGCACGCGCTTCCTCGCCGTGTCCGTGCACCTCGACGTCGCATCGCCCCTGGCACGTCGGCGGTCGGCGGAGCTCCTCGTCCGGTGGGCGGACGAGGCCGGGCTCCCGGTCGTCGTGCTCGGCGACGCGAACGCCCCCGCCGACAGTGCTCCGCACCGGGTCCTCACCGACGCGGGGCTCGCGGACACCTGGACGGCGGCGGCCTCGCACGCGTCCGAGCAGTGGGGCACGCACCTCGGGTACCGCGCTCCCCGGCGGGGCGGACGCCGGATCGACTGGATCCTGGCCCGCGGTGCCGACGGGGTGCGTGCCTCCGTGTCGGCGGCGGCCGTGTCGACGCGCCGACCGAGCGGGGTGTGGCCGTCCGACCACGCCGCCGTGCAGGCCGTGCTCCGGTGGGAGGCGGCGTGACCACGACCACCGCGGACCACCGCGTGATCGACCGGCTCGGTGCGACGTTCCTCCGCCGACCCCGCGGCGCCGAGGTCGTCGCCGATGCCGTCCGTGCGGTGACGCTGCTGAGCCTGCCGGTCGCCACGATCGGGTGGGGCTGGATCGCGTTCGCCGTGCTCCTGCTCGCACTGCTCGGGGTCGTCGTCCCCCGCGTGCTCGGACTCCGACCCGCCGTCGACACCGCCGTGTGCGCGCTGGCCCTCGTCGCCGGGTGGAGCAGCGTCCTCGGCTGGTACACCTCGGTGTTCCTGTGGGACAAGGTCGTGCACTTCGTGCTGCTCGCCGCGTTGACCGCGGTGCTCTGGGTGATCGCGAGCGACACCGGGGTCCTGCGCGCGGGCGACCGGGTCGGTCGGGCCCAGGCGGTCGTCGTCGCCGGCGTGCTGTCGCTCGCGATCGGGTCCGTCTGGGAGATGTTCGAGTTCCTCGGGCACACCTACCTCGACCCGACCATCTACGTCGGCTACGAGGACACCATCGGGGACCTGGCCGCCGACCTCGGGGGCGGGGTGCTCGCCGGGCTCCTGCTGCCCTGGGCCGTGCGCGACCGTCGGGTCGTCGCCGGACCGTCGTCCTGAGCCCATCCGGACCGCTCGCGCTCGCGGAGGGGTGCCCTGTCGGAGGGTGTCCCAGCGTCCCCTCCCACGGAGGCGACGCCGGTCCTAGCGTCGAGGGCATGCCAGCGAACCCAGCAGCCCAGCGCGAGCACGCCCAGCTCTTCCCGGACCACACCTCGACCCTCGCCGAGACCGACCCGGGGTTCGCGGCGTCCTTCGCCGACTTCGCCCTCGACGAGACCCTGCGCGACGTCGCGATCACCCGGCACGACCGTCTCCTCGTCCAG
This sequence comes from Curtobacterium sp. USHLN213, assembly GCF_037144815.1. Classification (NCBI taxonomy): domain Bacteria; kingdom Bacillati; phylum Actinomycetota; class Actinomycetes; order Micrococcales; family Microbacteriaceae; genus Curtobacterium; species Curtobacterium sp. USHLN213. The sequence continues at coordinate 4,216 of NZ_JBBCYQ010000007.1, forward strand.
CTCGGCGCGTCGATCGCCGTCGGTGCGCACACCGAGTTCGCGGTCCTCCTCGAAGCCGCGCTCGCGAACGAGGTCACCCCCGTCGAGGCGAAGGAGGTCGTGTACCAGGCCGTCGCCTACGTCGGCTTCGCCCGCACCGTCGACTTCCTCACGATCACCCACGACGCGCTCGTCGCCCGCGGCGTCGCGCTCCCCCTGCCTGATCAGCGCACGACCGACCCCGACACGCGACTGGCCCGCGGGCGCGAGGTGCAGGGACGGATCGTCGGCGCCGACCGGGTCGACCGGATGTACGACGCGGCGTCGCCCGACACGGTGCACTTCCAGCGGTTCCTCTCCGGCAACTGCTTCGGCGACACGGTGGCCCGCGGCGGGCTGGACCTCCGGACCCGCGAGCTCGTCACCTTCGCGATGCTCGTCGCCCTCGGGGGCGCCGACGCGCAGGTCCGCGGGCACGTCGCCGGCAACCTCGCCGTCGGCAACCACCGCCGGGACCTGCTCGACGTGCTCACCGTCCTGGTGCCGTTCATCGGGTACCCCCGCACCCTCAACGGCCTCGCGGTCGTCGACGACGCGGCGCCCGCGACGGACCGGTGACGGACTGGAGGCGGGGGGGGGGGGGGGGGGGGGGGGGGGCGCCCCCCCCCCCCCCCCCCCCCCCCCCCCCCCCCCCCCCCCCCGCCCGGGACGCTGCGTCCGCAGCGTCGGTGCGCTCAGCTCCGGAGGAACGCGAGGATGTCCGGGTTGACGACGTCGGCGTGGGTCGTCAGCATGCCGTGCGGGTACCCCTCGTAGATCTTGAGCGTGGCGTCGGCGAGGAGCTCCGCCTGCTTCAGCGACGCGTCCCGGTACGGCACGACCTGGTCGTCGTCGCCCTGCAGGACGAGGACCGGAACGGTGATGGCCTTGAGGTCCTCCGTCTGGTCGGTCTCCGAGAACGCCTTGATGCCCTCGTGGTGTGCGAGCGCGCTGCCCGTCATGCCCTGACGCCACCAGTTCGCGATGACCGGCTCCGACGGCGTCGCACCGTCACGGTTGAAGCCGTAGAACGGGCCGGAGGCGACGGCCTGGAAGAACTCGGCACGGTTGGCGGCGAGCGCCTGACGGAACCCGTCGAAGACCGAGATGTCGGTACCGTCGGGGTTCGCCTCGGTCGTGACCATGAGCGGCGGCACCGCCGCGACGAGGACGGCCTTGGCGACCCGGCCCTGCGGCTGGCCGTACTGGGCGACGTACCGGGCGACCTGGCCGCCACCGGTCGAGTGGCCGATGTGGATCGCGTCGTGCAGGTCGAGGTGTTCGACCACGGCGGAGACGTCGCTCGCGTAGTGGTCCATGTCGTGGCCGGTGCCGATCTGCGACGAACGTCCGTGGCCGCGGCGGTCGCTGGCGATGACGCGGTAGCCCTCGGCCAGGAAGTACAGCATCTGCGCGTCCCAGTCGTCCGAGGACAGCGGCCAGCCGTGGTGGAACACGATCGGCTGCGCGTCGTGGCTCCCCCAGTCCTTGAAGTAGATCTCTGCACCGTCGTCGGTGGTCACGTATCCCATGGTGGTCTCCCTGTGGTTGTTCGGTGGTTCTCGGTCGGTCGGTCGAGGGGCCGGGGTCAGCTGACCGCGGCGAGGGCGGTGGTGATGACCGCGGCGACCTCGGCGGGGTGGGTCTGCATCACGAGGTGGGGGGCGTCGATCTCGACGACCTCGCGGACGCCGGCGCGCTGGTACCCGAAGCGCTCGACGTCGGGGTTGATGGTGTGGTCGGCGCTGGAGACGATGCCCCAGGACGGCTTGGTCTTCCACGCGGCCGCCGATGCCGGCTCGCCGAACGCGACGGCGGAGAGCGGACGTTGCGACACCGCGAGCACCTGCGCCTCGGCCAGTGCGAGCCCGTCCGCGAAGACGGCGGGGAAGGCGTCGACGGCGACGGAGACGTCCGTGCCGGGCTCGCCGCCGTCCACGGGGTAGGGCGCGTACACGAGGTTCGCGGCGAGGTCGCTGTCCGGGAAGCCGCCCTGCAGGGCCCCGAGGCTCTCGCCCTCCTCGAGCGCGTACGCGGCGACGAAGACGAGGCCGACGACGTTCTCGGCGACACCGGCCACGGTCAGGATCGCGCCGCCGTACGAGTGCCCGGCGAGCAGGACCGGTCCGTCGATCTGCTCGACGAAGGACCGGATGTAGGCCGCGTCGCCGGAGAGGCTGCGGTTGAAGACGGGCGGGACGAGGACGTGGTGACCCTGGTCGAGGAGGAGCCTCGTCACCGGGGCCCAGCTGGAGGCGTCGGCGAATGCTCCGTGGACGAGGACGATGGTGGGTGATCCGGGCATGGTGCGGTCCTTCCGGGTCCGCAGCGGGAGGCGCGGACCTGCTTCGTCGAGGGCGGTGCCTGGTGGCGCTGACGACGCTAGGGGCGCGCGGTGGAGGTGCACATCGGTCACGGTGACCGAGATGCGTTGCCGGATGACCTAGTCGCCGGACGAGCCGGCCGCCAGGGCCGCGGCGAGCTCCTGCCGGGCCGAGATCCCGAGCTTCTGGAACGCCGCGTACAGGTGGGCCCCCACCGTCCGCGGGGAGACGAACAGGTGCTCGCCGATCGCTCGGTTGCTCAGTCCTCGTGCCGCGAGCGTGCAGACCCGGAGCTCCTGCGGCGTGAGCAGTTCGACGCCGCCGTGCCCCGCCGGTGCCACCCGCTGCCCGGTCGCCCGGATGGCGTCACGCGTCCGGTCCGCCCACGCCGGCGCGGGCATCGACTCGAACAGCTCGAGGGCGGCGTGCAGGGCGGCACGGGCCGTGTCCCGCCGACCCGCCCGGCGCAGGCGGCCGCCGAGGCGGAGCAGCGCACGGGCCTGCACGTACGGCACCGGCCACCGTTCGTGCTGCACGGACGCCCACGCCGGTTCGAGGTCGGCGTCGGGGACGAATGCGAGCCGCGCGTGGTCGAGGGCGGCGCGGACGATCGGCGCGTGCCAGCGGGCGTGGAGCCGCTCGAGGTCCGCCGCCCGCTGCTCGGCGTCGGCGCGGTTGCCCGACTCCAGCGCGGCGTCGACGAAGTCGTGCGAGGTGATGACGGCGAACGTCGGGTTGAACGCGTCGTGGTCGGGATCGGCCAGGGCCCGGACGGACTCGAGCGCCTCCGCCGCGCGACCGGACACCAGGGATGCCGCCCCCGCGGCGCCGAGCAGGGTCGCGCGCATCGCACTCGACCGGAGCACCTGCGCCCCGGCAGCCGTTCCGCCCGCGATCCGATCGGGGTCCGGCTGCTTGCCGTCGAGGGCGTCGAACCACGCGAGCGCGCACCGGGTCGCGGCGGTGAAGCCGTCGTCACCGAGGTCCCGTCCGAGCGAGGAGGCCTCCTCGGCGAGGACCCGCGCCCGCCCGAGGTCCCCACCGAGGAACGTGGTCATCGAGGTCCCCATGAGCGCCTGCGGGAAGGTGCGCAGGTCACCACGCGCCCGCATGCTCCGGACGGCACGGTCGAGGAGGACGCGAGCCGTCTCGATCTCCCCGACGAGGTTGAGCGCGTACCCGAGGTACCAGGCGGAGCCCTCGTCCTCGGCGGTCGGTGCGGCGGCGAGCGCGCGTTCCAGCACACGGTCGCCACGCACCACCGGCTCGGTCCGGGCCGCGAGCAGGATCGAGCGGGGGTCGTCGTCCGGCAGGGCGAGCGCCTCGACCACGACGAGCATCGGGTCGCCGGGGTCCGGTTCGGCGGTGTGGTCCCAGGCGATCGCGGCGAGGTGCAGCAGCGCCGCGGTGGCGTGGTCGACCCCGCCGCCCTGCTGCATCTCGGAGACGGCGTGCAGGGCCGGCCCGAGGTCGCCCACCGCGAGCCCGGTCCGACCGGTGGGCAGGGTCTCGGCGACGAAGGCCGCGCGTGCTGCGAGGAGCCGGTCGGGTGCCTCGTCACACGCTCGCTGCACCAGGAGCGAGGCGTCCGCGAGCCGTCCGGACAGCCCGGCGTGCTCCGCCGCGAGGATCCGCCGGCCGACGCGTCGGGCGACGTCCGAGGTCAGCTCGGCCGAGCGCTCGTACGCCCGGCTCGCGACGAACGGATCGGACATCGCCGACCGCTCGTCGCCGATCGCGGCGATCTCGTCCGCGAGGTCGTCGTCGTGGCCGGTCGCCAGCTCGGCCCGCCACCAGACCGTGCGCGCGGGGTCGTGGTCGTGCTCGAGGACCAGGGAGCGCAGGACCGCGGTGCGCTCCGTCGGCGACGCGGCGGTGAGGACCGCCGACTGCACGAGCGGGTGCCGGAACCGGATCGCGCGGGGCGCCACCCACTCGAGCAGCGACGACGCCGAGGCCTGCTCCGTCCACGTCGGCGGCGGGAACCTCCCGAGCGTCCGGGCGGCCACCCGCGCGGCTTCCTCGGCGCCGGTACCGCCGGACAGGGCGACGGCGAGGATGGCCAGCCGGACGGGGTGGTCCAGCTCCGCGTACCGCGCGGCGAACTCCTGCTCCACCCGGCCCACCACGGGACGGTCGCGCGTCCGGTCCCCCGGTGTCGTGCGGCTGAGTTCGTGCAGCGCGAGCGGGTTCCCCTCGGCGCGGAGCACCAGGTCGCGTCGGGCCTGGCCCATCGGCGCCCCGGGGACGGCGTCGAGCAGGCGGCCGGCGTCCGACTCGTCGAGCGGCGTCAGGTGGAGGCGCCGGACCGCGGGGTCGTCCGCGGTCTCGGTGTTCCGGGTCGTGATCACCATGACGATCGGGTCCTGGTCGACCCGCCGGGCCATCATCCGGATCGCCCACTCGGACGCGGCGTCCATCCAGTGCAGGTCCTCGGCGACGACCAGGATCGGGCCCTCCGAGGCGGCGTCGGAGACCAGCGTCAGCGCCGCCAGCCCGGCGAGCAGCGGCGACGGCTGGATCCCCGTCGCGAGACCGAACGCGACCTCGAGCGCACGACGCTGCGGTGCGGGCAGGTCGGCGATCCCGCTGCGCAACGGGTACAGGAGCAGGTGGAGCGCGGCGTAGGGCTCGGCCGACTCGGCGAGGGTCCCCGCGGTCGAGAGCCGTCGGACGCCGAGGTCGGTCGCGTGGCGGACCAGATCGGCGACCAGCGTCGACTTGCCGATCCCGGCCTCACCGTCGATGACGAACGCGGAGCCGCCGTCGTGGACGTCGCGGAGGGCGTCCCGCAGGGCGGAGCCCTCCTGCTCGCGCCCGATGACGGGCTGCGCCATCGTCATGTCGCCAGTATGGCAGCGGGGGGCGCCGGCGAAGGGGTCGGCATCGGACGGGAGGCGCGGTGCGGGCCGGCACCGCGCCTCCCGTCCGACGCGGTGCCGGACCACGGCACGGCGCGAGCGGGTCAGCGCGTCGCGTCGCGCGTGATCGCCCGTGCGCACGCGTGCAACGCGGGCACGACGGTGCTCGGCTCGGCGTGCCCGGCCGGCATCACGATCGAGAGGGCCGCGACGACGCCCGAGGCGTCCCGGATCGGCGCACCCGCCGCGACGAGGGCACGCGGGGACCGCTGCGAGCCGACGGCGGCACCCGTCCGACGGACGGCCGACAGGTACCGGCGGAGCTCGACCGCCGACGTCACCTCGTCGACCGAGGTCCGCACGTCGAACGTCGTGATCGCACGCTCCTGGACCTCGTCGGGCGCGAACGCGAGCAGGACGAGTCCGCCGCCGGTCGCCGCGAGGGGCATCCGGCCGCCGACCCGGTAGTCGACGCTCCGGGTCCCGCGCTTGGGCGAGACGCGCTCGACGAGGACCGCCTCGTCCCCCTCACGGACGCTGAGCATGGCGTGCTGTCCCGTCAGGTCGTGCAGGTCCTGGAGGTACGGCAGGGAGGCCTGGCGGAGCCCCACGCCCCGCGGGGCGAGGGACGACAGTTCGTACAGGCGCAGCCCGATCGTGAACCGGCCGTCGGCCCGGCGTTCGAGGGCGCCCTCGGCGACCAGGCTCCGCGCGATCCGCAGCGTCGAGTTGACGGGCAGGCCACAGCGACGCGCGAGTTCGCTGAGCGTCAGCGTCGGGTGGCGGTCGTCGAAGCACCCCAGGATCGCGAAGGCCCGACCGACCGTCCCCGTGCGAGTGTCGCCCACCGCTGCACCCTACCGCCGACGCCGTCTTCCGCTGAGTGGAAACCCTCGCCGAACCGCTCTCGCGCCGTCCTACGCTCGGCCCCCGGACGAAGGAGCAGATCATGGACGACGTCACCGACATCAGTCAGCTCGTGCTGCGCGAACGCCAGGGGCGGGACCGCGGGCTGTGGGACCGCATGCGTGACGCGTGGGAACCGGACGGCCGCGTCCGCATCAGCTGGTTCGACGGCAGCGCGCGGGACTTCGTCGCGGGGTCGATCGCGATGGCCGCCGGTGGGACGGCCGCCACACACCGGATGAGCCCGCCGGTCGTCGACCTCCTCGGTGACCGCGCGATCGTCGCCGCACCGGCGGTCATCGAGGTCCGCGCCGGACTGGGCGGCGCCGAGGTCGACCTGGCCTCCCGCGTCCGGCTGCTGTACCGCGCACGCCGGACCGGCACCGGCTGGCGGCTGGCCGCGATGACGTGCGTCTACGAATCCGACACGGTGACACCGACCGTTCCCGGCACCGTGCCGGACCTGTCCTCCGTCGCGGTCGACGACCGTCGGCCGTCGTACCGATGGCTCGCGACGGTCCTCGGGGCGAGCGGTCACCGCATCGCCGACGACCTGCCCGGCACGGACCGGCCCGGGTCCGTCGAGGCGGTGGAAGCCGCCGAACAGGACTGGCTCGACGGCCACGATCGCGGCGTCCGGGACGGAGACCGCGCATGAGCCGCTACGTCACCGCACCCACCGCCGACCACGACGTCGTCATCCGCGACGTCACCGTCGTCGACCCACTCGACGGGACCGCCACGGCCGGGCAGGACGTGCGGTTCACCGGCACGACCATCGCGTCGGTGTCCGCCACGTCGCAGACCGGGACGGCCGCGGGCCAGCACGTCGTCGACGGACGCGGCCGGTTCTTGGTGCCGGGCTTCGCGGACATGCACGCCCACCCGCTCAACTCCCCGGACGACGTCGACGGCGCCTACGCACTGATGCTCGCGAACGGGGTGGTCGGGTTCCGCCAGATGTCCGGCTCGCCCGCCCTGCTGGCAGCCCGTGCCGCGGGTGCACTGCCCGCACCGCTCGGCGCTCCGGCGCTCCTCGCCACGCCGGGAGACCTCCTCACCCCCGTGAACGCGTCGACCGCGGAGGCCGCCGTCGCGACCGTCCGTGACCAGCACGCCCAGGGTGCCGACTTCATCAAGGCGGCCCTCGTCGGGCGCGATGCGTTCCTCGCAGCACTCGCTGAGGCAGGTCGGCTCGGTGTCCCGCTCGCTGGACACCTCCCGAACGACGTGGACCCGCGCGAAGCGTCACGTGGGGGCATGCGAGCGATCGAGCACCTCGGGCCCGGCGCGACCGTGTTCGCCGCGACGTCGTCCCGCGAGGCCGAGGTGCGATCCGCGGTCGGAGCGGCTCGCACGCCGAAGATCCCCACCGTCAGGCTGCCGGGCATGGACCGCGTCATCGGTCGCGTGATCCGCGGCATCGTGGTGAACCCGGCCACGAGGACCTCGGACTCGTCCGCCCGCGCGCTCACCCTCGCCGACGACTCGTTCGACGAGGAGGCCGCCCAGGAGTTGGCAGCGCTCTTCGTCGAGCACGAGACCTGGCAGTGCCCGACCCTGGTCCGCCTGCACACGCAGCAGTTCCCGAACGCGCCCGAGCACCGACACGACGACCGTCGCCGCTACATCGCACCCGGGGAACTCCGCTCGTGGGACCGGTCCGGCCGGAAGTTCGCCGGCCTCCCGACGGCGACCCGGGACGCCCTCGAGTCGCACTGGGCGGCCCAACTGCGCCTCGTCGGGCTCCTGGCCGGTGCGGGCGTCCCGATGCTCGCCGGGACGGATGCCGACGGTGCCGCGGGGGTGATCCCGGGCTTCGCGCTCCACGACGAGTTCGGGTACCTCGCCGACGCCGGTCTGGGACCCCTGCAGATCCTCCGGACGGCGACGTCCGACGCGGCGCGGTTCCTCGGGCTCGAGACCGAGACCGGACGCCTGGCACCCGGGTCACGGGCGGATGCGGTGCTGCTCGCCGCCGATCCGATGGCGAGTCACACGGCGCTGGGGCGCATCGACGGGGTGGTCCGGGCGGGGTCGTTCTGGGATCGATCGGCGCTGGACGGGATCCTCGAGCGGGTGGCGGGGGCGCCGGGGGCACGCTGAGCCGACACCGCACGGCCGTGCGGCCGTGCGGCCGCCGAAGCGTGTCCCCGACAGAGGCACGCATCAACGCGCGCGCTCCGTCAGGGTGATGGCATCGCCCGTCAGGAGTCTCAGTGCCGCGTCACGTTCTCGTTCACCCAGTCGCGCAGGTGCGCGAGCGGCGCGGCAGCACCGCGACCGAGCGGTGTGAGCGCGTACTCGACCCGCAGCGGGACCTCGGCGAACACGGTGCGGTCGACCAGGCCGGCCTCCTCCATGCGCTTCAGGGACGCCGAGAGGACCTTCGGGCTCACACCCTGCAGCTGGCGCCGGAGTTCCCCGAACCGCTGCGGGCCGTCCTCGAGCACACCGATCGCGAGCGCCGTCCACTTGTTGGCGAGCAGGTCGAGCATCTCGCGGCAGGGGCAAGCGGCTGCGTACACGTCGTTCCGGTCGCAGGCGTCGAGCACGTGCGCCGCTTCGAGAGGGTGGCTCGTCGAGGAGGTCACACCGGAACGGTAGCGCGCGCCGCGGCCTTCGACAAGGGGTCGATTCCCGATGGGTACTGCCGCCCATCAGGGATTCCATGGTTACCGCGGGGTAACCAGGGGCCCTTGCGGGTAACCACAGCACCGGGTGCAGAGTGCTGACATGACCACGACGAACGAGGTCCGAGCAATCGGACAGACCGCAGCTCTCCCGGTGACCAGCGCGCGCAGCCTGGTGCCGACGACCATCCCCGAACCGGTTCCCGGGCCCCACGACCTGCTCGTCGAGGTCCGCGCCGTCTCGGTCAACCCGGTCGACGTGAAGCTCCGGGGCGGTGCCGAACCCGACGGCGGCGTCCGTGTGCTCGGTTTCGACGCATCCGGCACGGTCCGCGCCGTCGGAGACGCCGTGACCCTGTTCGCTCCGGGCGACGACGTGTTCTACGCCGGGGCCATCGACCGTCCCGGGAGCAACGCCGAGCTGCAGGTCGTGGACGAGCGCATCGTCGGGCGGCGACCCCGCACCCTGTCGCACACCGAGGCCGCAGCGCTTCCCCTCACCGCGATCACGGCCTGGGAGAGCCTGTTCGAGAAGCTCCGCATCGGTGCTGACGCCACCGGGACCCTGCTCGTCGTCGGCGGCGCTGGTGGCGTCGGCTCGATGGCCATCCAGCTCGCCCGGACGCTGCTGCCCGGCGTGCGGGTCATCGCGACCGCGTCACGTCCGGCGAGCGAGTCCTGGGTCCGGGACCTCGGCGCACACGACGTCGTCGACCACCACGCGGACCTGGCCGCACAGGTCCTCGAGGTCGCGCCGGACGGGATCGAGTGGATCCTGACCACGAACTCGGCAGGACAGCTCCCCGTGTACGAGCGCGTGCTGCGTCCCTTCGGGGAGATCGTCGCGATCGACGATCCCGAACAGGTCGACGTCGTAGCACTGAAGTCGAAGGCACTGAGCTGGCACTGGGAGTTCATGTTCGCCCGTTCGCTGCACCAGGCCACCGACATGCATCGTCAGCACGAGCTCCTGGACACCGTCGCGGACCTCGTCGACGCCGGCCGGGTCCGGCACACGGCGACCACCGTGCTCCGACCGATCTCGGCCGAGACCCTGCGGGAGGCACACGCCCTCGTCGAGAGCGGTCGCGTGATCGGCAAGGTCGTCGTGACCGACGAGCCGGGGCTCTGACCCCGAGTCCCCCACCACCGAGTACGGAACAACGAAAGGAACCAGCATGACCATCACTCTCGCGCAGGCACAGGAGATCATCGCCGCCGCGGACGCCAAGGCCACCGAACTCGGCGTCCCGTCGTCGATCACCGTCCTCGATCGCGGTGCCCGCATGGTCGCCTCGGTCCGCCAGGACGGCGCCCCGCTCGTGTCCGTCGACTCGAGCTTCGCGAAGGCCCGGACGTCGGTGTACTTCGGTGGCGCGGCGACCGGGGACCTCGCAGCTGCGATCCAGCCCGGCGCCCCGCTCTACACGCTCGGCGCAGCGAGCACCGAGCCCCTCGCCTTCCTCGCCGGTGGACTCCCCATCACGGACGCGACCGGGACCGTCATCGGTGCTGTCGGTTCCGGCGGCGGTACGCCCGACGAGGACGCCGTCATCGCGCAGGCCGGCCTCGACGCCATCCGATGAGCACGCAGGGGTTGGACGGCACGACCGTCCTCGTCGTGGGCGCCGGATCAGGCATCGGCACCGCGATCGCGCAGGCGGCCGCGGGTGCCGGCGCGCGGGTCGTCGCTGCCAGCCGACGACTCGACACCGCGGAGCAGGTCGCCGAGATCGTCGGACGCGGGACGGCGGCCGTCCGCCTCGATCTCGGCGACGAGGAGAGCATCATCGCCGCTGCCGACGTGCTCGGACCGGTGGACCACGTCGTGACGGTCGCGGCCGACCACGCCAACGGCCCCGTCACGACCCTGGCGGCAGCCGACATCGAGGAGGCGTTCCGGGCGAAGGTCCTCGGCCCGCTCCTGCTGACCAAGCACTTCGCGCCGCGCATGTCACCGCGGGGCTCGTTCGTGCTCTTCTCCGGGTACGTTTCCGCCCGGCCGCAGGGAGGGCTCGCCGTCATGGCGACGACGAACGGCGCGGTGGACGCACTCGTCCCGGCCCTCGCGGTGGACATCGCCCCGATCCGGGTCGTCGGGATCTCACCCGGCGTCGTGGACTCCGGGTCCTGGGACGGACTGGACGACAAGTCGGCGTTCTTCGACGAGGTCGCCCGGACGAACCCCGCCCGGCGCGTCGGAACACCGTCGGACATCGGGGACGCGGTCGTGTTCGCGCTCACCAACCCGTTCCTGACGGCGACCACCGTGCACGTCGACGGTGGCCAGCGCGTCGCCTGAGTCGAGGAGGAAGTCATGAGCATCGTCGTCATCGCGGAGATCGAACCCGCGCCGTACAACGAACCGGCCGTCGAGGAGGCCCTGCTCGCCGCGGTCGCGCGGGTCCGGTCCGAGGATCTCGGCTGCGAACAGTACGACCTCCACCACGACGCCCGAACGGGTCGGTTCGTGATGGTCGAGCGTTGGGCCGAACAGTCCGCCCTCGAGAGCCACGCAGCGGGCGCCGCGTTCGCGGCCCTCGGCTCGGCTCTCGAGGGGCGCCTGGCGGTCCCCATCGCGCTCCGGACGCTCCAACCGCTGGACGTGTGAGACGACGAACGGCCCGCGCGGACCCGATCAGGGTCCCCGCGGGCCGTTCCGTCGTTCACCGGAGGGCGTCGTAGCGTTCGTGGACCGGGGCAGCGAGGGATGACCGTGCCGCGCGCGTGAGGTCGTCGGCGAGGACCTCGTGCGCCCCTGCCTCGACGCCGTCCAGGATCGCGGCGACGACGTCTGCCGGGTCGTTCTTCGGCATGTCCCCCGGTGTCATCGGCGTGTCCGTGAACGCCAGGTACGCGCCGAGCACCTGGACGTCGTCGGGGGCGAGGTCCAGGCGCATGGAGTCCGTCGCCGACCACAGCGCGGCCTTGGACGCGCTGTACCCGTTGCCGATCGCGAGCCAGCTGAGCGCGGACGCGACGTTCACGACCGCACCGTGTGCGCGACGCAGTGCCGGCGCGAACGCCCTGGTGACCTGCACCGGTCCGAAGAAGTTGGTCTCCATCTGCTCCCGGACAGCGGCGATGTCGCCGTCCACCAGGGATCCGCTGCGCAGCACTCCGGCGTTGTTGACGACGATCGTCGCGTCCGGAGCCGCGTCCGCGGCGGCCCGCACCGATGCCGGATCCGTCACGTCGAGCCGCATCGGGACCACGCGGTCGTCGACCTGAGCGCGTGGAGTCCGTGCTGCGGCGTACACCGTGGCCGCCCCGCGGTCGAGCAGTTGTCGGACGAACTCCTGTCCCAGGCCGCCGTTCGCACCGGTCACCACGACCACTGCTCCTGTGATCTCCGTCATGTCTGGCCTTCCTGTCGTCGTGCCGTCGATCGGGGGTGTGCGGGCATCAACCGACCGCGACGTCCGCGGCACGGAGCGCGGCACGGAGCGGCAGGTCGCCGGTGGTGATCTCGAGCTGCACCCGGCCCGGGTCCTGGCCGACGGCGACGTCGCACAACGCCGCCGCGACGTCCTCGCGAGCGATCCCGCGCCGCTCGACCCGGACTCCGGCCGAGAACCGTGCCGTGCCGGCGCCGTCGTGCAGCGCGTCGGGGCGGAGGATCACCCAGTCGAGGTCGAGCGTCCGGACGGCGGCGTCCGCGTCCGCCTTGGCCCGCAGGTAGACCTGGAACGGCTCGGTGGAGCCGCGTCCGTAGTCGTCGGCACCGGCGCCGGAGAGCACCACGAACCGCCGGACGCCGGCGACCACCGCGGCCTGGGCGAGGAGGATCGCTCCATCCCGGTCCATCGACAGCGAACGGCTGCTGGGACTGTTCTCCCCGGAGCCCGCTGCGAAGACGACGGCGTCCGCACCGGTGAGCACCGCCGCGACGTCGCTGACCGAGGCGTGTTCGAGGTCCAGCACGATCGGGATCACGCCCGCACGTGCGAGCTCCCCGCGCTGGTCGGCGTTCCGGATGAGGCCGACGGGCACGTGCCCGCCGGCGCGCAGCTGCGCGGAGAGCAGCCGTGCGACCTTGCCGTGTGCGCCGGCGACGACGACTCGCATGGTGGGCCCGGTCACCCGACGACGACGTCGTCGATGCCGATGGAGACGATGAGCGGCTCCGGGAGCGCGTGGCCGTCTCCGTCGCGGACGAAGATGTTGCGCTCGGTGGCGAGCAGGAGGCCGTCGACCCAGGTCTGGCCGGTCATGTACTCGACGCTCGGCGAGGCACCGGCGATGTCGACCTCGTAGTCACGGCGGCGCAGGACGCCGTCCGCATCGGCGTAGAGGGTCTGCGTGGGGGTGTGGGTCGCGATGCTGTCGGGGTAGGTGACGCGCAGGCGGTCCCACGTGGCTCCGTCCGGCTCGGTCCACGGGCCGACTTCCTCGACGCGGACGCCGGGGAACGTGAACGACCACGGCTCGGTGTTGTACGTCCACATGGCGTAGCCGGTGAAGTAGGCGAGCTGCAGCCGGTTCCACGGCGTCTCGAGCACGTGGCCGCGGAACGACGATCGCGGATCGGCGAGTTCCTCGACGACCTCGTCGCCGTGCGCGGTCGTGCGGACGACCGCGACGTGGTCGCCGGTGAACTCCGTACGGAGGTCGTCGGCACCGAAGTGTTCTAGCGACGTGCGCTGGCGGCGGAGGTCGACGGTGAACCGACCTTCCTCGGCGATCCCCGTAACCTGCTTGAGGCCCCAGAAGGCGCCTCCGAAGTGTCGGTTCGCCGAGATGGTGGAGACGTCGGCCCAGCGGCTACCGCCGTGGGCGTCGAGGATGCGGTCCAGCAGGGTCGTGGTGGTGGTCATGATCGCTCCGGGTCAGGCGGCGGTGGCCGCGGTGAGGAAGTCCTCGACGATGGCAGCGGCCTCGTCGGGGTACTGGAAGATCGACGCGTGGGCGGCGTCGGGGAACACGTGCAGGCGCGCGTCCGGGATGAGTCCGGCCAGCGTGTGGCTCCCGGGCGTCCGGATCATCAGGTCGTCGTCCCCCTGGAGCACCAGCGTCGGCTGCCGGATCCCGGTCAAGCGCTCGAGCTTCGAGATGTCCGGGACGCCCCAGGCGAGCACGGCGTCGTACTGCGCGTCGCGCACAGCGGGGGTGGTCGGCGCATCGCGGTCCTCGGTCCGAGCGCCCAACCGCCGGAGGAAGTCGACGCCACGAGCCCGGCTCGTGTCCGTGTGCGCGAAGAAGATGTACAGGAGGCTCTCCGCCGTGGGGACGTCGTGCCGTGATTCGCGCTCGATGTCCTCCCGCCATCCGTGCATCGACGGTGCACCGGCGGGGCCCGTCCCGGCGAGGACGAGCCTGCGGACCGCCCACGGTCGGAGGAGGGCGAGGTCCTGGGCGACGAACCCGCCGAGCGAGAACCCGAAGACGTCGAACCGACGGATGCCGAGGGCGTCGGTGAAGGCCAGCAGGTCGGTGGCCATCTGCCCCACGGTGGTCGGGACCGTCCCGGTCGACGCGCCGACGCCGGCGTTGTCCACGAGGACGACCTCGCGCCGAGCCGCGATCGGGTCGATGAGCGCCGGGTCCCAGTTGTCGAGGTTGCCGCGGAAGTGCATGAGGAAGACGAGTGGGACGCCGTCGGTGCTGCTCCCGAACCGGCGGTAGGCGTAGGTCGTGCCGTTCGCCGCGGTCACGGTGCTGGTCGGGACGGTGGTGGCGGTGTGACCGGCCGTGGTCTCCGTGGTGCTCATCGATGACTCCCTGGGTTCGACCGACCCGGGTGGTCGGTGGCGAGGTCGACGCTAGGAGCGGTGCGGACAGCGCCGCGTGCTCCCGTCAGGGACATGGTCCGGACACGGTCAGACACCGGCCGGCCGTCAGTCCACGTCGCCGGCGAGCGTCGCGCGGACCGCGGCTTCCTCGATGTCGAGGACGGTCAGCACCGCACGGACGGCGGTCTCCGCGTAGCGCCCCTCCCGGCGCGCGCGCAGGACCGCTCGACGTTCTTCGGCGATCGTGCGCATCCGCAGCTCCGCGTAGGAGGCCGCGCGGTCGGCTCGGACCCCGTCGTCCCCGACGAACGTCTCGCCCAGCAGGGCGGCGTCGATCCGCACGCGTTCGACGGCCCGGTCGTCGTAGGCACCGTCGTCGAGGCCGTCGACGAGCTGCAGGCTCTCGGCGCGGGCCTCGGCGAGGAGCAGCTGGGTCTCCATCCGTTCCTGGTCGAGGTTCGGTGGTGGCAGCGCGACCCGGCGGATCACCCACGGCAGCGAGAGCCCGAGCAGGAGCGTCGCGACGACGACCACGAACGCGAGGAACTGCAGGAACGCCCGGTGCGGCGTCTGCTCGGGCAGCAGGAACACCGCGGCGAGGGTGACGACCCCCCGGACGCCCGCGACGGTGACCGGCAGGTCCAGGCGCCACTGCCAGCTCCGGCGTCGGAGCCGCGCCGGCCCCCATCGGTAGACCGCCGTCACGGCGAGGCTCCAGCCGAGCCGCGCGGCCACCAGCGTCACGAGGACCACGCTGATCACGAGCAGCGCGCGACCCAGCCCGATCCCGGACGACAAGGCCCCGCGCAGGATCGCCGGCAGGCTGAGTCCGATGAGCAGGAACACCGCGTTCTCGAGCAGGAACTGCACGGTGCGCCAGTTGAGCGACTCGGCCAGGCGGGCTTCGGCCGACTGCAGGACCGGCGCCCGGTACCCGAGGAAGAGTCCGGTGACGACGACGGCGAGTGGACCCGATGCACCGATGCCGTGCGCGAGCAGGAACGCGACGTAGGGCGTGACGAGGGACAGACTCGTGTCGAGCACCGCGACGGAGAGCCGCCTCCGGACGGCGCCCATGACGAACGCGACCGACAACCCGATGCCGATGCCGCCGACCACCGCGAGGACGAATTCGCCCGCGGCGCGGACCGGGTCGAACACCGCGACGATGGCCACCACTGCGGTGTTCAACGCGACGAGCGCCGTCGCGTCGTTGAGCAGGCTCTCCCCGTCCAGGACCGAGGCGAGCAGCCTCGGCAGCGGTGCGCGCCGGGTGACGGCTGAGACGGCCACCGCGTCGGTCGGCGCCACGACGGCACCGAAGGCGAACGCCGCCGCCAGCGTCAGCGTCGGGACCACGGCCCACGTCACGACGCCGACGACCAGCGTGGTGAACGCGACGAGCCCGACGGACAGCAGCAACAGCGATTCCCGCCGGGCACGGACGTCCGACAGCGAGGTCTGCAGCGCCGCCGCGAACAGCAGGGGCGGGAGCAGGACCGACAGGACGAAGTCCGGTTCGACGTCCACGCGCGGCACACCCGGCACGTAGGACACGGCGACCCCGATGACGACGAGGGCCAGCGGGGCCGACCACCCCACGCGCCGTGCGGCTGCACTGACGGCGACCGTCACGACGAGGAACGCGACGACCCAGGTGAGGGTCTCGTCGATGCTCATGGCGCCGGCTCCAGGGTGACCGTGGCGCGGCCACGCGGCCCGGCACGGCGGGTGCCTAGCCTTCCTCCATGCGCAGCCGCCGTCGCGACCCCTCCGCCCCGGACACGCCGCCCGCGACCGGGCTGGTGTCGATCCCCCTCGCCCGGATCCTCGCGGATCCCGTCGTCCGGATCGGGGAACCGCACGGCGAGAGCGTCGTCGAGCAGGTCCGCTGACGACGGGCACGCCGTCACAGCTCCGCCAAGACTTCGGGGACCGGAGCGCCGAGTGCGATGAGCAGCTCCGCGAACTCGCGGTCCAGACCGTGGGCCACGGCGGTGATGCGCCCGTCACCGAAGGAGCCGAACGACGCGCTCGGCACGTCGGCGGTGAGCAGGACCGGGTCCCCGGGCCGCTGCGAGATGGTCACGCGGAACGGCGCGAGCCCCAGCACGCGCGGGTCGAACCGGTACATCCGTTCCGCGACGACGTGGTTCCCCACCAGGTACGAGACACACGACGACCGGTGCCCGGCGATGGCCATCAACGCGGTCGGTTCGTTCCGCCAGTACCGGATGAAGCCACGGGGTGCGTGCTGCTCGGTCCAGGTCTCGACCGTGTCCCAGTCGCGGTGCCGCGCCAGTGCTTCGGTCAGGCTCGTCTGGTCGAGCGGCGGCACGGCCAGCTCGAACGCCGCGACGACCTCGTCGAAGGGCTGCGCCATGGGGATGGAGAATCGGTCGGCGGTGTACTCGGTGATCTCGGTGTGCATGTCGGGACGGTAGATCGGCCGCCCCCGGACGTGCGTGTCCCCGCCCGGGCCAGTCAGCGCGGGCGGGGACACCGGTGGTTCAGAGCGCGGCGACCGCGGCTTCCGCGATCACGAGGTCCTGGTCCGGAGACCCACCGCTCGACCCCACGGCACCGATGACGGAACCGGCTGCGTCGGTCACCGGGACACCGCCCGCGACGAACGTGAGCGGCTCGTGGCTGGCCGCCCCGAGCGAGTAGAGCGGTGCACCGGGCTGGACCGCGCCGGCCAGGTCGCCGGACGCGGCGCCGAACGACACCGCGGTGCGGGCCTTCGCGGCACTGGCGTCGACGGACACCAGCGGTGCGCCGTCCTGCCGGGCGACCGCGACGACGCGTGCGCCCCGGTCCAGGACGGTGACGGTCGAGGGGACGCCGAGTTCGGCGGCCTTCGCCTCGGCGGCGGCGATGGCGGCGTGCGCCTGGGTGAGGGTGAGATCGGTCATGGGCTGGTTCCCTTCGTCGTGGACGCAGCCGACGCTAGGGACCGCGCACCGTCGCAGCGTGTCCCCGCCCAGGTCACCCGTGCGGTCGCACCGGAGACCGTGGGTGGTCCCGACGGGGACACGCCCTGCCGTGCGCACCGCTCCTAGCGTGACGATCGCCGACGACCTTCGTCCGGCACCAGACCACGACGCAAGGAGCCTGCAATGCCCACGTTCACCACTCCCGACGGCATCGAGATGTACTACACCGAGCAGGGCGAGGGACAGCCCATCGTCTTCGCGCACGGCTGGCCGCTCAGCTCCGACGCCTGGCAGCCGGAACTGAAGTTCTTCAGCGACAACGGCTACCGCACCATCGCCCACGACCGCCGCGGCCACGGCCGTTCCGAGAAGACCGCCGTCGGCCACACCATCGACCAGTACGCGAAGGACCTCGCCGCGCTCATCGAGCACCTCGACCTGCACGACGTGATCGTCTTCGGACACTCCACCGGCGGCGGCGAGGTCGTCCGTTACGCCGCGCAGTACGCGAACGGCCGCGTCGCGAAGGTCGTCACGGCCGGCGCGATCCCGCCGATCATGGTGAAGTCCGACAGCAACCCCGAGGGCTCCCCGATCGACGTGTTCGACGGCATCCGTGCCGGCGTGCTCGAGGACGCGTCGCAGTTCTGGCTCGACCTCTCCGAGAGCTTCTTCGGCGCCAACCACGGCCGCGACGTCTCGTACGGCGCGAAGCTCGACTTCTGGCGCCAGGGCCAGAACGTGAACCTGTCCGCCGCGTACGACTGCGTCAAGGCCTTCTCCGAGACCGAGCAGAGCGAGGACCTGAGGGCGCTCACCGTGCCGATCCTCATCAACCACGGCGAGGACGACCAGATCGTCCCCATCGACGACGCCGCACGCAAGGCCATCGAGCTCGTCGCCGACGGCACCCTCAAGACCTACCCCGGCGCCCCCCACGGCATCCACGGCGACTACCGCGCGGTCCTGCAGCAGGACGTCCTCGCCTGGATCAAGGGCTGACGCGACCCACCACCGGACTGGAGGCGCGGCGCCAGCCCGCACCGCGCCTCCAGTCCGTCACCGCTCGCGCCCCGGAATACGCAACCGCTCTGGATGGTTACAGCGGCACCGCCACAGGAGGCATGATGAACACCACGGCCACGCACCACCCCCGGCTCCCCCTGAACACCTTCGGCATCGCGTTCGGCACCGCCGGACTCGCCGGTACCTGGACGGCCGCCGGCAGCCTGCTCGGTGCGCCCACGGCGATCGGCGAGGTCCTGTGGGCCGCCGCCGCGATCGCCTGGGCCGTCACGATCGTCCGGTACCTCCACCGCCCCGGCGGGCTCCGTGCCATCGGCGCCGACCTCCGACACCCCGTGCTCGGGCCGTTCGCCGCGCTCGTCCCCGCGGTCGGCTCGCTGCTCGCCGCCCACCTCGCGACCTGGGCGCCGGTCGCCGGTGCCGTCGGCGTCTGGACGATGCTGGCGCTCACGACCGCCTTCGGCGCCTGGTTCGTCACCGATCTCCTCACGTCTCCCCGCGAAGCCGCCACCCTGCACGGCGGCTACCTGCTCCCGACCGTGGCCGGCTCGCTGCTCAGTGCGCAGTCACTCGCCGTGATCGGACACCCCGACCTGGCGATGGGGTACTTCGCGACCGGGGTGCTGTTCTGGTTGCTCGTGGGCGCGGTGCTCATCGCACGGTTCGCCACCGGCCCCGCCGTACCGCCGCCGCTCCTGCCGACGCTCGCCATCCTGTCCGCGCCGCCGGCGGTCGCCGGCAACGCCTGGTGGACCATGACGGGAGGCGCGGGTTCCGTCGTCGACACCGCCCTCGCGGGCACGATG
The DNA here is from genome assembly GCF_037144815.1 of Curtobacterium sp. USHLN213. NCBI lineage: Bacteria > Bacillati > Actinomycetota > Actinomycetes > Micrococcales > Microbacteriaceae > Curtobacterium > Curtobacterium sp. USHLN213. Next base: position 23,458 of record NZ_JBBCYQ010000007.1, read on the forward strand.
GTCGCCTTCCTGCTCCCACACGCGTTCCTCGTGCGCCGGTACGTCCGGAGCGGGTTCGCGATCGGGTTCTGGGCGATGACGTTCACGACGGCGGCGAGCGCCACGTACGCGGTGCGACTGCTCTCCACCGCCGGCCTGGGCACCCTGGGGACCGTCCTCGCCTGGGTCGTCGTCGCGGTCGCGACCGGCATCGTCGGCAGCATCGCGGTCCGCTCGCTGGGGCTGCTCCGCAGGTCCGAGTCGAGTGGCTCCCGCCGCACCTCGGCCCCGTACCGACGCCTCGCCCTGATCGGCGTCGTCGTCGCGTCCGTCGCGGTGGCGTTCGGAGCGGGTGCCGGCAGTCCGCTGTTCGTCGTGTACCAGTCGGCGTGGGGCTTCCCCGACTGGCAGCTGACGACGGCGTTCACGGTGTACGCGGTCACCCTGCTCGGGACACTCCTCGTGGCCGGACGGCTGTCCGACCACATCGGGCGTCGGCCCGTCCTCATCGGGGCGCTCGTGCTCATGCTCATCGCGAGCGTCCTGTTCCTGCTCGCCGACTCGATCGGGTGGGTGATCGCCGCGCGGGCCGTGCAGGGGATCGCGACGGGAGCCGCCACCAGTACGTTCACGGCGGCCATCATCGAGCTGTCGAGCGAACGACACCGTCGCACGATGACCGTGCTGACGAGTGCCGCTCCCGTCGGCGGGCTCGCGCTCGGGGCGTTCGGAGGCGGGATCGCGGCACAGTTCGCCCCGGACCCCACCGCCGCCGTCTTCCTGACCCTCGGGGTCGTCCTGCTCGTCGGCATCGCCGCGGTCCTCGCGGCCGACGAGACCGCCGACCGGCACGCCGGCGCACTCATGTCCCTGCGGCCGGTGCTCGCGGTGCCCGGTGCAGCGCGAGCGTGGTTCGCCGTGCTCGCCCCGCTGACGGTCGCCGGCTGGATGTTCTCCGGGCTGTTCCTCGGACTCGGCCCACGTCTCGACGACGGCGTGTTCGGCATCGACGGCGGGACCGCCAGCGCGGCCGTCGTCGCGCTGCAACCGGCGGCCGCCGCGGTGGCCGGCATGCTCTTCTCACGCGCCACCGCCCGGATCGCGACCGCGGTCGGCGCCGCGCTGCTGCTGCTCGGCGCGATCGGCGCCGGGTCGGCGATCCTCTCCGCGGACCTCCCGCTGCTCGTCGTGGCCGCCGTCGTCGGCGGGTCGGGCCAGGGCGCCGCGTTCGGCTCCTCCCTGCGGATCCTCGGACCACTCGCCGACAACGCGACCCGCGGCGGCCTCTTCGCCGCCGTCTACCTCGTCGCGTACGCCGCCTACGGGATCCCGGTGCTCGTCGCCGGGTTCTTCACCGGCGCCGTCGGACTCGCGGGCGTCGGCGCCGCGTACGCCGCGCTCGTGGCGATCGCGGCCGTCGCCGCCGGGATCGGTCTGACCGCGCGGTCCCGCAGGGAGCGCGCGGCAGTCCACACCGCGTGACCCCCCTCCCGATCACTCCACGGAAACGAACAGGACCACCATGACCACCACCACCGATCTCCACGGCGTCTCAGCCGCCGCCGCCGGTACCTTCCTGATCGGCGGGGACCTGCCCGTCGCCCGACTCGGGTTCGGCTCGATGCAGCTCGCCGGCCGGAACGCCTTCGGCCCGTCCCGCGACCCGGAGGGCGCCCGCGCCGTGCTCCGGCGCGCCGTCGAGCTGGGCGTGACGCTCGTCGACACCGCGGACGCCTACGGCCCCGAGGTGGCGGAAGGACTCATCGGCGAGGCGCTGGCCCCGTACCGATCGGACGTCGTCATCGCGACGAAGGGCGGGTTCGTCCGGGGACCACGGGGCGAATGGGTCGTCGACGGTCGCCCGGAGCACCTGCGAGCCGCCGTGCAGGGCAGCCTCCGCCGACTGCGACTCGAGCGGATCGACCTGTACCAGTTGCACCGCATCGACCATCGGGTGCCGCTCGACGAGCAGCTCGGGACCCTCGCGGCACTCCGCGCCGAGGGACTCATCCGGCACGTCGGCCTCAGCGAGGTGAGCGTCCCGGAGCTCCTCGCCGCGCACCGGATCCTGCCGATCGCCACGGTGCAGAACCTGTACAACCTGGTCGAGCGTTCCTCCGAGGACCTGGTCCGGGTCACCGCGGAACTCGGCATCGGCTTCATCCCGTGGTTCCCGTTGGCGACCGGCGGCCTCACGCGCGGCGCCGGAGCACTCGGGGCGATGGCGGCACGGGCCGGCGCCTCACCGTCGCAGGTGGCCCTCGCGTGGTTGCTGCAGCACGCTCCGAACGTGCTGCCGATCCCCGGGACGTCCAGCGTGGACCACCTCGAGGAGAACGTCGCGGCGGCGTCGGTCGTCCTGTCCCCGAGGGACGTCGCGGTGCTCGACGGCGCAGCCTGACGCCCGGTACGTCGGACGGCCCGGCCCCTCGGGGCCGGGCCGTCCGCCGTGCGCCCGGGTCACGGGGACGGGACGAAGAAGTCCCGGTACGACGGATCGTCGGGGAGCGACCGCTCCGCCACCAGCACGGCGATCTCGCGCGGGGACCGGAGTCCGCGTCGACGCCACTGGTCCGGGTCCGCCCTGAGCACGTGCAGGACCGCCCGCAGCGGGTTCACCGCCGGACTCCCGGCCGTTCGGTCGCGGGCGTCGGCACGGGCAGGAGCAGGGTCTGCACGGCAGGGGTGGCGGCTCCCGCTCCCACGTGCAGCACGGCGGGCAGGGGCGGGAACGAGATCGTCATCGCAGGTCTCCTCGGTCGGGGTCACGTCGTCGCGACACCGAGGACGCTACGGCCGGTGGGGTGCTCCGCACGTGTCCCCCCGAGGACCATCCCCTCGCAGGGACAGGCGGCGCGAGTGTGTCCCCGACGGAGCCACGCCGACCGGCCACGTGCGGACGTACCGTGCCAGCACGAGGCGATCCGCGCCTCCGGTCGGTCACCCGCCGACGCGACCCGCACGGAGGACCGCCATGACCGACACCGCCACACACCGAACCGGACGGGACGTCCCGACCACGACCCGTGCGTTCCTCGCCCAGGGCGGACGCTCGGTCCGCGACGAGGACGCGTTCGTCGTCCGCGACGTCCCCCTCCACCCGATCCGCCCGCGCGACCTGCTCGTCCGGGTCGAGGCGGTGTCGGTGAACCCGGTGGACACGAAGACCCGGCAGGGCCTGCGGTCCGGGACGAAGCAACTGGGCTGGGACGCCTCCGGCGTCGTCGAGGCGGTCGGCTCGGAGGTCACCCGGTTCTCCGTCGGTGACGCCGTGTGGTACGCCGGCACCCTCGACCGCCCGGGGACGAACGCCGAGCTGCACCTCGTCGACGAACGCCTCGTCGGTCGCCGCCCCGCGACGCTGGACCACGCCGAGGCCGCGGCGCTCCCGCTCACGGGGATCACCGCCTGGGAGACGCTGTTCGACCGGTTCCGCCTGACGGAGTCGAGTACCGGCACCCTGCTCGTCGTCGGAGCACCCGGCGGTGTCGGGTCGGTGCTCGTCCAGCTCGCGAAGGCGCGCACCGGCCTCACGTTGCTCGGGACCGCCGGCCGCTCCGAGAGCCGCGACTGGGTGTCGTCCATGGGAGCCGACCACGTCGTGGACCACCACGACCTCGTCGGCGGCGTGCGGGCGGTCGCGCCGGACGGGGTCGACTACGTCTTCACCGCGCACTCGGCGGGCAACGTCACCGCCTTCGCCGATCTGGTCCGCCCGTTCGGCCAGATCACCGCGATCGACGACCCGCGCGGACTCGACCTCTACCCGCTCAAGCGGAAGTCGATCGCCTGGCACTGGGAGCTCATGTTCACCCGATCGGCGTTCGGGACGCCGGACATGGGCGAGCAGGGCCTGCTCCTCGATGCGCTGGCGGACCTCGTGGACGCGGGTCGCGTGCGGACCACCGCGACGTCGGTCGTCCGGGGGCTCGACCCGGCCGGCCTCCGCGAGGCGCACCGTCAGGTGGCGGGCGGGACCGCGATCGGAAAGGTCGTCGTCGCGCGCTGAGGCGTGTGCGGTGGGCCGGGTCCGGCCGGCCGGACGGGACCGGTCAGCCGGGCCGGGTGGGGTGGCCGCGGCGGGGACTGTCAGTCGGCGAGGCTGTCAGTCGGCGAGGCTGTCGGCGAGGCTCGAGAGGCGGCGGGCGGACGGCTCGTCCGCACCACGCCACAGCAGCAGCGTGTCGCCGTCCGGGCCGGGCACCGCGAACCGGTGGTAGGCGAGGGCCAGGTGACCGACCACGGGGTTGTCGAAACCGACGACCCCGTCCGGATCCGCAGCGTCCGGCCCAGCCCAGAGTCGAGCGAAGGCCTCGCTCCGGGCCGCGAGCTCCCCGACCAGTTCGACGTACCCGCGGTCCTCCTCGTGCTCGTCGAGGGAGCGCCGCAGCTCCGCGACGACGCGGGCGCCGAGCGGCACCGCCTCCGCCGTCTCCGACGACGCGCGGAAGGCCTCGTCGCCCTCAGGCCGCAGGAACGTCGCCCGCGCGAGGTTCGCACCGGACCGGAACGTCGGGTGCACGGCCCCGGCCAACGCGTTCGCCACCCGGACGGTCAGGTGTCGGTCGTAGACGACCGCGGGGACCGTCCGCCACGGCAGCACGAGCCTGCCGAGCAGTGCTCGTGGGTGGTCGACCCCGTCGTCCGTGCTCACGGACGGAGCGTACGGCCCGGGTGTCGACGGCATCGTGTCCCCGGCGGGGACACCGTCGGCGCGATCTGGTCGACCCGCCGACATGTGGTCATTCGACCGATGCCCGGAGGGGACGACCAGCGGCAACGTGGAGCACGGTTGCCGGACGTCCCGGGAACGCTCGCCACGACCCGGGAGACACGATGCCCGCTCAGACCTCCTTCCTCGGCGAGTACCTCCGCGCACGCCGGGCCCTCGTCCGACCGGCCGACGTGGGCATCGACTCCTCACGGGCTCGGCGGGTGCCGGGACTCCGCCGCAGCGAGGTGGCGGGACTGGCCGGGATCAGCCAGGAGTACTACCTCCGACTCGAGCAGGGCCGGGACCGGAGGCCCTCGCACCAGGTGCTCGGCGCGATCGTGCGGGCCCTGCGCCTCGACGACGTCGCGCTCGAGCACATGCACCGGCTCGCCCGACTCGACGAGGGCGGCCCGACCGGGAGCACCACCGACGACGGGGCGGGACCGCCCGCACCGGTCGAGCCCGCACTGCTCGAGCTCGTCGACGGACTGTCCGGCGTGCCCGCGATGCTCATGAGCGCCGAGCAGGACGTCCTGGCATCGAACACGTTGGCCCGGGCGATCAGGCCGCGGCTGCTGCCAGGGACGAACTTCCTGTTCCACCTGTTCACCGACCGCGCGCGCGCCGAGGTCATCGACTGGGAGGACGACGCCCGACGGGCGGTCGCCAACCTGCGGTTCCACGGTGATCCGAGGAACGCCCGTCACCGCGAGGTCGTCGGGACCCTGGCGATCCGGGACGCGACCTTCCGGGAACTGTGGGCCCGGCACGACGTCGAGCAGCAGGTCACGTGGGTCGCTCGGATCCGACTCGCCACCGCCGAACCGGTCGAGCTCACGTGCCACTCGCTGGCCGTCCCGGGCGGCAGCGGGCGGTCGGTGATGACCCTGACCGCCGAACCGGGGACGGCAGCGGCCCTGGCGTTGCAGCGGTTCACCGCGATGCGCCGCGGTCTCGGCGCTCACTCGGCCGCCAGCGAGGTCGGACGCGTGGCGTGACCGTCTGCTCGCGCCCTCAGTCGGAACGGTCCGAGGGCCGCAGCGCACCGGCCAGCTGGGACCGTCTGCTGATGCCGAGCTTCGTGAACGCCCGGGACAGGTGCGCCGCGACCGTCCGGTGCGAGAGGTAGACCTCGTCCGCGATCTCCTTGTTGGTGCGCCCGGTCGCCGCCATGCGCGACACGAGGAGCTCCTGCGCGGTGAGGAGCCGAGCCGGCGCCCGGTCCGTCGACGTCCGGTCCGTCGACTGTCCACCGGTCGCCCGGAGTTCGGACGCGGCGCGCGCGGCCCAGTTGCGGGCGCCGATGCGGTCGAACAGCCGGGCCGCCTCGGACAGGTGCTGACGTGCATCGATGATCCGGCGGACGCGCCGCAGCCGTTCACCCAGGTGCAGTCGCGCGACCGCGAGGTCGAACGGTGTGTCGATCGCCGAACCGAGGTCGACCGCCGCGGCGAGGTGCCCGAGGGCCGTCTCGTCGTCCGGTGCGAGGAGACCGCGCGTCCGCTCGACGAGCAGCGCGAGGTGCGGCGAGCCGGTCGTGGCGGCCGCAGCGGCGGCATCCGTCAGCCAGGCACGGACCGAGTCGGTGTCGCCCGCGCGGACCGCCGACTCGACCACGTCGGCGCCCGCCCACAGCGCCACCGCGCCGTTCGCCCGCGTGCGCACCTGGTGTGCCACGGCGTCCTCGTGGCGCCCCTCGTCGACCGCGATGAGTGCCGCCGCCCACGCGGCGGTCGCGACGATGCGCGCGAAGGCGCCGGCCACCGGGATCTCGTCCAGGGCCGCGAGTCGTGTCCGGGCCGTGGCCGTGTCCCCGGCCCGCACGAGGGCCCGCGCCGCCTCGGAGAGCGCCATCCCGGCAACCACCGGGAGGTCGAGCTCGCGGCTGAGACGCTCCGCGCGATCGGCGTCGGCGAGTCCGTCGGTGAGGTGGCCCGCCGTGACGCGGGGTGAGGCACGTCCACACAGAGCGGTGGTCTCGTCGCTCGTGCGTGCCGCGTCGTGGAACAGCCGGACCCCAGCGGTCCAGCACCGGTCCGACGTGGCCATGTCGCCGGACTCCTCGGCGGCGAACGCCAGGCAGTTCACGATGACGCCGTCGGTCGCCTGTGCACGGGCGAGGAACCGGTCCACGGTGCGCTCGTCGAGACGCTGCCCGGGACGGACGAGGGCGAGTGCCACCTCGGCGAGCACCGCGTCGTCGGCGTCCCCGCGTCCAACCGGAGCGTGGTCGACGTCCTCCACCGTGGCGGCCACGAGCGCTCGGACGGCGTCCGCCTCCTGGTGGATGTAGCACTTCGCCGCCGCCCACAGCAGGACCTCGGCACGCTCGGTCGGATCTGCCCGGGTCGTCGCGAACGCCACGAGCTCCTCGGCCGTCCGACCACGGTGGTCCGCGGTCATGCTCAGCATCCACTCCGCGCGCGCGAACCGGTGCTGTGCGCGTCCGTCCGACAGGTCGGTGAGCGGCTTCGCACGGTCGAGCAAGGCGGACGCCTCACCCGAGGCGCCGGCGCGTCGGGCTGCCTCGGCGGCCTCCACCAACCGGTTCGCCTGCTGGGTCGGGTCGGGCGAGAGGTCGGCGGCTCGCCGCCACGCCGATGCCGCCTCGGCGGGGGCGCCTTGCCGGAGCGCAGCACTCGCCACGGCGTCGAGCTCGGCGGCGACCGCCTCGTCGAGGCCGGTCGTCGCCTCGGCCCGGTGGATCGCACGGCGACTGGGCGAACGGACCGCCAGTGCCAGGGCGTGGTGGACCTCGCGCCGACGGACCGGATCGGCGGCGTCGTAGTGCGCCGACCCCACCAGCGGGTGCCGTGGCACGAACCGGTCGCCGTCACGCCGCAGCAGACCCTCGCGCTCGAGGGTCGCCAACTCGCCTGCGCCGAGTCCGACACCCACGAGTGCCTGCTCGAGCTCCCGTGCGGTGGCGTCCTCTCCGGCGACCGCGACGAGCAACGCCCGCTGGGTCGTCTCCGGGAGCAGCAGGACACCGGCGAGGAACGTCCGCTCGAGTCGGGCGGACATGCGTTCGGACAGTGGTCCGCGCGCAGTGCCGGCGACGGGCGCGGAGAACTCGAGCAGGGCGAGCGGGTTGCCGTACGACTCCCGACGCACCCGTGCCCGTTCCCCGGTCGGCAGGTGGTCCGCGACGTCGGTGAGCAGTCGGTCCGCCGCGGCGTCGTCGAGCGGACCGACGTGGAGCACGGTCGGGAACGCGTCCTCGTGGTCACCGACAGGGGTACCGCTCCGGGTCGTCGCGACGAGGAGGACGGGGAGTCCGCGGACCCGCGATGCGACGAAGACGAGCGCCTCGAGCGAGGTCCGGTCCGTCCAGTGCAGATCGTCGACGAGTGCCACCACCGTCCCGTGGCTGCCCGCCTCCTCGAGCAGCCCGAGCACGGCGATGCCGAGCAGGAGCCGGTCGGGGGCCGGTCCGTCACGACGGCCGAAGGCGACGTCGAGGGCCGAAGCCTGACGATCGGGGAGGGCGGCCGCGAAGGGCAGGAGTGGGTGGAGCAGTTCGTGCAGGCCGCCGAACGGGATCTCGGTCCCGCTGCGGACACCACGGGCACGGAGGACGAACCGGACGTCCGCGGTGGCGTCCGCGGCGACGGTCTCGAGCAGGGCGCTCTTGCCGATGCCGGGATCGCCGTCGACCAGGACCGCGGTACCGTGCCCCCGCCGGGCGTGGTCCAGGGCACCGTCCAAGACGAGGAGTTCGGCGTCGCGGCCGACCAGTTGCGAGGCGCGTTCGGGCACGGTGTGAGCATACGTCGCCGTCAGTCGCCCGGCGAGGTCCTCCTCCGTGTCCGCCCCGGCACGGCCGGCAGGAGGGACGACAGCACGACGAGAGCCGTGCACAGCGCGCCGATCGCCACCAGGACATCGACGGGGACGATCGGCCTGGTCGACGGGTACCGCCCGACGAGCACCGCCCACTCCGCGATGACGGAGACGCCCACGGTGGCCGCGGCGATGAGCGTGCCGCTCACCCCGAGGACGACACCCTCGAGTGCCGCGACGGCCACCGGCAGGGCCGGGGTCGCGCCGACGGCCAGGAGCTGCTCGCGCTCCTGCGCGCGGTCCCGAGCGGCCATCGCCGCCGTCGCCGCGGCCCCGACGGCGGCGAGCAGGACCGGGCCGCTGAGGACGAGGACGGTCGTCACCGCTGAGCCGCTCCCGGTCGCGTCGTCTCCGATCGCTGTCGCCGCCGTCCGCTGACCCCCGACGAGCGCCGTCGGCAGGGCCACGGCCACCAGGAGCGCCGCGAGCGTCGTGTCGCTCCGAGCCGCAGCCCGCCGGACAGCTGCGCGCGCGAGAGCGAAGGACACCGACGCGCTCGCCGGCACCGCCGCCGTCCAGAGCCGGACGACGGGTGCACCGACCGACCTGCCGAGGACGGCGACCGCCGCGACCAGCACCGGACCGATGAGGAGTGCCGACGCCGCGCCGTCCGGTACGGACGCCGGGAGTCCGGCGAGCATGCTCGCCGCGAGCGCCGTCAGCAGTGCCGCGACCGTGGCACGGAGGATCGGCGGTCGACGTCCGCGCACACCCGGTCCGACACCGAGCAGCGGCGGGGTCGTGGCGGCGCGGCGGCTCCCCGAGAGCCCGGCGACGACCGCGGCGGTGACCGTCAGCCCGACGACGACGACGGCCTCGGCCCAGGAAGCGGCCACCCGGACCCCGTCGAGTCCGGAGGCTCCGGCCAGGGCGGCGTCGACGGCGGCCGGGACGACGACGCCAGCCGCGGCCGCTCCGACCACGGCGCCGAGCACGGCGACGAGTGCGGTCTGGACGAGCACCGTCACACGGACCCCTCGAGGAGTGACGCCGGCCAGCTGCCAGAGGGCGTACGTCCGCTCCAGGAGCCCCGCGGTGAGCCGCACCACGGCGGACACCACCACGAGGATCGCGATGAGCCCGAACGCGGCGGTCGTGCCCGCGATGGACAGCAGCGCCAGCCCCCGGACCCCGGGTGTCCGCAGGCCGCCGACCACGAGCACACCGGGGACGCTGCCTGCCAGTGCGGCGACCGCGGACACCGCGCACAGGCCGGCCCAGACGCGCCACGACGCGCGGAGATCGGCTGCCGCCAGGCGGACGAGGATCATGCGCGTACCGACGCACGCTCGATCGAGTCGAAGAGCGCGTCGACGTCCGGTGCGACAAGCTCCGCGTGGAGGACGCCGTCCCGCAGGACGATCGCGCGGTCGGCCCGCGCCGCGGCCGCGAGGTCGTGCGTCACCATGACGACCGAACGCTGCCCCGAGGCGGTGTGCCGCAGCAGGTCGAGCACCGCGCCGCCGGCCACCGTGTCGAGCGCCCCGGTCGGTTCGTCGGCGAACACCACCTGCGGCCGTGCGACGAGCGTCCGGGCGATCGCCACGCGCTGCTGCTGTCCGCCGGACATCGAATCCGGGTACCGGTGTGCGGAGTCGAGCATCCCGACGGCGTCCAGTGCGGCGTCGACCGTCCGGCGATCAGCGGGGCGTTTCGCCAGGCGTGCCGGCAGCGCCACGTTCTCCCGGGCGGTGAGTGCCGGGAGCAGGTTGTACGACTGGAAGACGAAGCCGACCCGACCGCGTCGGAACCGGGCCGACCGCTGCCGCGAGAGCGGGCCGATGTCGGTGCCGTCGATCTCCACGGTGCCCCGGAGCGGGCGTTCCAGACCGGACAGGCACGCGAGCAGCGTGCTCTTGCCGGAGCCGCTCGGGCCGACGACCGCCAGCATCTCGCCGCGCTGGACGTCGAGCGACACCCCGCGCAGGACCGGCTCGGCCGCGCGACCGGGATAGGCGTACTCGACGTCGCGGGCGCGCACGATGGGTCGGTCGTCAGGGTCTCGCTGCACCGTCGCAGGCTAGCCAGCGAGGAAGGCCGTGCGCCTGTCTCTGCCGGGGACAGTCTCCGCTCAGGGCGCGCGGCCGTCGATCCGCTCGAGCAGCGCGCGGAGCTCGCCGAGCACCACCGCCGCCTGGGCGTCCGCCCGATCGGCGTCGACCAGGGCGATCCCGCGCTCGGCGTCGCGTCGGGCTCCGTCGGCCTCCCCGGAACCGAGCAGCGCCTCGGCACGCTGTCGGAGCGCGCGAGCAGCACCCGTGTCCCACGACAGTGCCGACGCCGCACCGAACCCCGCGTCCGCCGCGTCCCGGGCTTCGTCCCATCGCCCCAGCGCGTTGGCCGACTTCGCGATCTCCTCCAGCGCGACCACCCGGGTGAACACCGCCCCGGGGTCGCCCTCCCCGACCCGCTCGAGGTCGCGGAGGACCGCTCGGAAGGACGCGATCGCCTCGGCGTGCCGGCCGAGCAGGTGGAGTGCTGCGCCCGCCATCGAGCGACACTGGACGAGCGCGGCGTCGTCCCCGGTCCTCGTGTTCCCGTCGATCGCGGCATCGATGTGCGGCAGCGCGAGATCCGGCTGTCGGAGCGCCAGGTGTGCCCACGCGACGTGGTACTCGGCGCTCGCGGACACGGCGTCGTCGTCCGCCGCACGGGCGTCCGTCAGACCCCTGGTGGCGAGCTCGAGCGCACCGGTCCGGTCGCCGCGCTCCATCAGGGCAGCCCACGTCTGCAGACCGAGGAGCCGCACTGCCGACGCTCGGTCGTCGGCCGCGTGCGCGGCGTCGACCGCGTCGCCGAACAGCTCGTACCAGTGCCCCCATGCCGGCCACAGGTTGGAGAACCACTCGAGACCGGTCGCGGTCCGGATCACGTCGCCGTGCAGCCCACCCGACACTGCGGCGCGGAACGCCGCCCACCAGTGGTCGACCTCACCGGTGATCCACCGCTTCGCCGCTGCCGGGTCGGCGAACTCCGGATCGGCCTGGTCACGGCGGGCGGTCTCGGGAGCGAACCGCCGTGCCGCTCGATCGAGGAGCGAGAGGACCGATCGGTGCAGTCGCTCCCGCAGCGCTCGGGACGCGCCGGTACCGTCCTCGGCGTCGATCCGGTCGGCACCGAACGCCCGGAGCAGGTCGTGCACGTGGTACCGGTTCCCACCGCGTGGCTCGACGAGACCGAGGTCCACCAGCTCCTCGAGTGCGTCCTCGGCGGTCACGTCGTCGAGCCCGAGGGGAGCGCCGCCGGTCCGTGCATCGAAGCTCGTCCCGTCGATCACCGCGAGCGAGCGGAACACCTGCGCCGTGACGGACGGGAGCCGCTCGTAGGAGACGGCGAACGCGGCCTCGACCGAGCGGTCACCGTGCCGGAGGGCGCCGAGCCGTTGCTCCTCGGCGCGCATGGCGCCGAGGAAGCCGTCGACGTCGTCCGTCCGTGCCGCGATGCGGCTTCCGGCGATCCGCAGCGCCAGCGGGATCCCCGCGCAGTGCTCGGCCACCGCCGCCAGAGCCGGCTCGCTCGCCGCGTCGGGCACGATCCGCTCGAGCAACGCGAGGCCATCGGCGCGCGGCATCGGCTCGACCTGGAGGCGGAGTCCGGCGTCGAGTCCGGCCAGCGGACTCCGGCTCGTCACGATCACCGGCACCCCCGGTCCCGCCGCGTCGACCACCGGACGCACCTGCGCCTCGCTGCCGGCATCGTCGAGCAGGACCGCGTGCCGGTGGTCGGCGCTGAGTTCGCGCCACCGTGCTGCCGCCGCGTCGAAGATCACCGGTGCCTCTTCCGTGCCGTCGGTGGCGAGGGAGACGAGACGGCGGAGGACGTCGAGCGCCGACAGCGGGGCGGCCGTCTGCCCGCCGAGGTCGACGTGGATCCACGGGACACCGCGGACGCGGAGCGCCTCCGCAGCGAAAGTGCTCTTGCCGACCCCGGGGCCGCCGGACACGATCACCGCACCCGCGTGGGCGCCCCGGAGACGGTCGAGCACCCTGCCGAGTTCGCGGTCGCGTCCGGTGAAGTCGCCGACGACGTCCGGGGCGCTCGCCTCCGTCGACGGACGGGCCCGACCGATCGACAGCAGCGCGTCCCGTTCCGCTGACGTCACGCCGAGTGCCGCCGCGATCGCCTCGATCGTCGCGCGCTGCGGGCGCCGCGCGACCCCTCGCTCGATGTCGCTGAGGGTCCGCACGCCGACGTGGGCGGCGTCGGCGAGGTCGGCCAGCGTCCGGCCCGCCGTGGTGCGCAGCCGCCGGAGGAGCTCGCCGTCGGGTCGTTCCTGCACGTGCTCCTCGATTCCTGCCTGCGTTCTGCATGGTGCCGACGCCGGGTGCCTGGTGGGCTGGTACCCGACATCATGCAGCACCGTTCACGACGGTGCAGCGAGGACGAGCGGGAGCGATGCCATGCCGACTGCGATCACGCCTCTGGGTGAGTACCTCCGCGCACGACGAGCACTCGTGCAGCCGCAGGACGTCGGCATCGTGTCGTCGACGCCGAGGCGGGTCGTCGGGCTGCGACGGGACGAAGTGGCCCGCCGCGCCGGGATCAGTCAGGAGTACTACCTCCGACTCGAGCAGGGCCGCGACCGCCAACCGTCGGACCAGGTGCTGCACGCCCTCGGCCGTGCGCTCCGCCTGGACCAGGACGCGGTGGACCACATGGACCGCCTCGTCCGGATCCAGACCGGCGAGGCTCGTTCCGACGACCACACGACGCCGGCTCGCGTCATGGACACGCTGAGCGGCCTCCTCGACCAGTGGACCGGGACGCCGGCGTACATCATGGACGGCAACCAGGACGTCCTGGTCGTGAACCCGCTGGCACGGGCGATGACGGGCGGCGGGCTGACACCCGGGGTGAACCTGCCGCTGGCGGTGTTCTCGCCGTTCGGCCGCGCGGTGATGGAGGACTGGCCGGAGGCCGCCGCCCGGACCGCGGCGACGCTGCGGTACGGGAGCGATCCCCGCGATCGGCGGCTGCAGGAGATCATCGGCACCCTGTCCGTCCGGGACCCGGATTTCCGGCGGCTCTGGGCACGGCACGACGCCCGCCCGTACCTCAACGGCTCGATCGACCAGGACGTGCACGGCCACGGCCGGGTGACCCTCACGTGCCAGACGCTCGAGGTCCCGGGCCCGCAGCGGTACGTGCTCACCGCCTTCCACGCGGCGGACGGCACGGACGGTGCGCGGGCGCTGGCGGCGCTGCGAGACGAGGTCACGACCGCTCGTGGACGACGCGCCGTCGAGGTCTGACCGCCGGGCGACGCCCTCGTCCCGCGGGCCCTCAACCGCTCGGCCCGGTGAGCGAGTCGCGGAGCGCCGCCAACTCCCGTTGCAGGGCGTCCAGGCGAGCAGGACGAACGCGTGCCGGCAAGGCGCGGAGCGCGCGGTCCACGTCGGCCAGCGCCTCGGTGGGTCGTCCGAGCTCCACCAGCACCGCCGCCCGCGAACGGAGCAGCAGCCCGATGGACGTCCCGGTGTCGTCCGGCAGCGTCCGGAGCCCGGCGTCGAGGACGTCGAGCGCTTCGCTCGGCGCACCGGACTCGAGGAGCGTGCTGGCGAGCGCCGCGCGGGCCAGCGCCTGCGCGTACCGAACGCGTTCGTCGACGGGGTCGAGCCCCTCCACGATGCCGTCGACCGCCGCTCGGAGCGCGGCGACCGCTTCGTCGTACCGACCCTGTGCCTGCAGGGCGAGGCCCAACATGCCCCGCGCCTGGTGCAGGAAGACCGGGTCGTCCTCGCTCTCGAACCCCGCGACCGCAGCGAGTGCGTGTACTTCGGCGGTGACCGGATCCCCGCGGTCGAGTGCGCTCCAGGCGACGTGGTAGTGCCCCCATGCGATCAGATCGACGGCACCGGTACGTTCCGCCGCGGCGAGCGCCTCGTCCGCGTGCTGCGTGGCCAGTCCGTGGTCGGCTCGTTCGACGTGCGCGGCCCAGGCGAGATGTCCCGCCACTCGTGAACGCGCGGCATCGTCCGCGAGCTCGTCCGCTGCTCGCTGTGCCACGAGGTCGAGCTCGTACCACCGTCCCCAGTCCGGCCAGAGGTTCCCGAACCACTGCAGCACGGTCGTGAGTGCGACCACGATCTCGTGCCACCCGAGCGCGGCGGCCCGACGGAAGGCCGGCCACCAGTGGTCGACCTCTCCGATGATCCAGTCGCGGGCGACGTCCTGATCGGCGTCCGGTTGTGCGACGGGGGCACGGCCGGGCACCACGAACGCGGACCCGGCCGCGAGGAGCCGGTCGAGCAACCACCGGGTGAGCCGCTCGCGTGCAGCTGCCTCGGTCCGGGCGTCTTCGCGGAGCCGCTCGAGCGCGAACAGCCGGATGATGTCGTGCACGCGGTACCGCGTGCCCCGGGGTTCGACCAGGCCGAGGTCGACCAGTCCCTCGAGTCGGGCCTCGGTCTCGTCTGGGCTCGCGCCGACCGCCGCCGCGACGACGTCGGCGCCGAACGTGACGCCGTCGAGTGCCGCGGTCGCCCGGAACACGGCGGCCGTCGCCGGGTCGAGGTCGTCGTAGGAAACCGCGATCGCCGCCGCGACCGAGACGTCGCCGGCCACGAGCAGCGTGAGCCGGCGATCGGTCGACCGCATGCGGGCGACGAGGTCCGCCACGCTCGTGGCCGGACGGCTCGCGATGCGGTTGGCGGCGACGCGGAGCGCGAGGGGGAATCCGTCGCACAGCGCGATGAGCTCGTCGACCGCAGCAGGATCGCGCTGCTCGGCCGGCACGATGCGTTCGAGCAGGCGACGACCGTCCTCCGGTCCGAGCACGTCGAGGACGATCCGGTCCGCGTCGAGACCCGCGAGCGTCCGACGCGAGGTCGCGACGACGGTCGACCGTCCTTCGACGAGCACGGGTCGGACCTGGTCCTCGCCTGAGACGTTGTCGAGGTGCACCAGCACCCGTTCGGCCGAGCACAGCTCCGACCACCGCGCCCTCGCTGCCGCCAACGTGCCGGGCGGATCGTCCGGGTCGCACTGTCGGAGGACGCGTTGGAGCACCTCCAACGCGGTCGTCGCCGGTCGGCCGTGTCCGGCGAGGTCCACGAACACGCGGCGCTCGGCGGCGGACGCTCGTCCGATCGCCTCCGTCACGAGCGCGGTCTTCCCGATGCCGGGTGGTCCGGAGACGACGACGACCGGCGGGCCCGACGGCCGGTCGAGGTCCGCGACGAGCCGGTCGAGTTCACCCGAGCGCCCGGTGAAGTCCGCCACGCGCGGCGGGCGGAAATCGGTGCGTCCGGTGTCCGGCCCCGCGCCCACCAGCGGCGCCCGGAGCCATCGACGTGCCGCGTCGTCGAGCCCGAGTCCGGAGACCAGCGCCTCGATCGTGCGGGGCTGCGGGTGGCGACTGCGGCCGCGCTCGATGTCGCTGATGCCCCGGACGCTCACGCCCGATCGTTCCGCGAGGGTCTCGAGCGTCATGCCGGCTGCGAGCCGGAGTGTCCGGAGCCGCGCTGCGAGGTCCGTGTCGCCCACGACGCTCCTCCCGGTCGGGGACAGCGTAACCTGAGTCGCGTCTCAGACGAGGTCCGTCGGCTCGTCCGCCTCGTCCTGCGGACGACGCGGGAGCAGGTCTGGCAACTCGGCCTCCGATGGCGGGGGGCCCATCGTGTACAGGGCCACCGCGGAGGCCTCCAACGTCGATCGGTTGCCGAACCGCGGCCACCGCCGGAGCATCTCGCGGACGAACCCACCGGCATCACCGTGGTCCGCGAGCACCGTCTCGACGTCGCCGAGGTACCTGCGGAGCGCGGCGACCTGCGGTCGAGCGGCGTCGGAACGGGAAGCCGGGTGCCGGTGACTCGCGATCACCCATGCCGGACGCAGCGCCTCGACGAGGTCGAGTGCCCGCGCCCAGCTCCGTCGGGAATCCGCGTCCGTGCCGACGAGCCACGGGTGCACGCGGTTGTAGACGAGGTCGCCGCCGATCACCGCGTCGAGGTGCCGGACCGACACCAGGCTCGTCGGCCGGTCGCCGATCCGTCCCACGTCGAACAGCTGCAGTGCATGGCCCTCGAGGTCGACGACCCCGGCCGGGTCGGGGGTCGGAGCGGTGAGGGATCCGGGGAGCCGTCCGGGGAACAACGACTCCCACCGGGAACGGTGTGCGGGCGCCGTCTGGTCGAGCGCACGCGTGGCGACGTCGGCGACGGCCGTCGCGACCGCGTCGGGGAACGCCCGCAGGACGCGACCGAGGCCGAAGAAGTGGTCTGCCTGGCCCTGGGTGACCACGACGGTCCGGAGCCGTTTCCCGCTGCCTCGGATCCACTCGACCAGGGCGTCGGCCTCGTCCGCCGTCATCAGGGCGTCGACGAGGACGGCGTCGTGTTCGCCGGAGACCAGGGTCGCCGTCGTGGGCGACCACGTCGCGGTGCCCGTGCCGTCGAGACCGGTGCGGGCGACGTCCCGGTAGCCTCCGAGCCACACGTCCATGGTGAGGGGGGCGAGGACCGTGCCCCCGGCGGTCCGGAGCCGATCCGCCAGCCACTGCCGGATGCGCTCGCGCTCGGACGCGGACGGGGCGGTGACCGCCTCGGTCGTCCACGTGACGAGGCTCCCCTCTGCCTCCTGGGACACGCGGACGACGCCGTCCACGTCGTCGACCGCCGAACCGCCGGGGACGCGAGCGCGATAGGCGACGACGCCGTCCTCGGTGCGGGAACGCTCCTCGACGACGCCGAGGTCGCCAGGGAGCCGCCGGATCCAGCGACTCGTACCGGGCGTGAGGAGCTCGGTCGCACCGTCGGGACCGACGTGCCCGTCGGCGAAGTCGACGAAGCGGGACCACGTCGCGCTCGGCGAGCAGTCGAAACGGGCGGCGACGGTGACGTGCGCCCGGCGGACCGGTGGATCGTGCACGACACTCCCTTCGCACTGCGCCGACGGTACGGGTCCGAGCAGGCGCGAGGGTGTCCCCGTCGGGGACACCTGGCGCATCCCGGGACCGGGAATGCGCCAGGATGGAGGAACCACGGCGCCGGACGCGCCGGCAGGGAGGGAGGACGGGTCGTGATCGCGACAGGGACACCGCTCGGCGACTACCTCCGAGCGCGTCGGGCGGCGACCCGCCCCGAGGACGTCGACGTACGGTCGCACACGCGCCGCCGGGTCCCGGGGCTCCGTCGCGACGAGGTCGCCGGGCTCGCGGGGATCAGCCAGGAGTACTACCTGCGGCTGGAGCAGGGTCGCGACCGCGCACCGTCCGAACAGGTCCTCCACGCGTTGGCCCGGGCACTGCGGCTCGACGATGCCGGCGTCCAGCACCTGCTGCGGCTCAGCACGGTGCAGCCGCTGGACGTGGCGGCGGCCGAGGCCGCGGTCTCGATCGAGGCGATGTCCGCCATCCTCGACTCCTGGCCGAACACACCCGCGTACATCATCAACTCCCGCCACGAGGTCGTGCTCTCGAACGCCCTCGCGCGGTGGGTGGTCCCGCTCGGGCTCGAGGTCGGCAGGAGCATCCCCGAGGTGGTCTTCACCTTCCCGGAGGTCCGAGCGCTGCCGACCTGGCCGGCGCTCGCCGACCGGACCGCACGCCGCATGCGGTTCTACGGGCACCCGTACGACCCCCGGCTCCACGAGACCGCGGCGAGGCTCGCCGAGGCGGACCCGGTGTTCCGCCGGCTCTGGGAGCGC
Organism: Curtobacterium sp. USHLN213; assembly: GCF_037144815.1. NCBI lineage: Bacteria > Bacillati > Actinomycetota > Actinomycetes > Micrococcales > Microbacteriaceae > Curtobacterium > Curtobacterium sp. USHLN213. The sequence continues at coordinate 41,639 of NZ_JBBCYQ010000007.1, forward strand.
CACGAGGTCGACCCGTACTACGACGGGGATGTCCGGCCCTCGGTCGACGGGTATGGACAGATCACGCTCCGCCACCAGACGTTCGTGGTCCCGAACACACCGGGGTACCTGCTCTGCGCGTACCACGCCGTGCCGGGGTCCGACAGCGCCGCCGCGCTCGCGGACCTCGCGGACCGCATCGCGGGCGCCGTCGCCCTCAGCTGAGCTCCGCCGATGTCCGCGACACGTCGAAGTTCTGGTCGAACAGGTCGTCGGGGTCCCACCGGGCCTTGAGGTCCCGCAGCCGCGCGAGCGTCGCCGGCGGGAACGCCTCGGCCACGGCGCTCGGTGCGTGATCGGTCTCGAAGCTCAGGTACATGCCGTCCATCCGAGGGTGCACGGACTCCCACGCGTCGTGGAACGCGTCGCCGCCCCGGACCGACACCGCAGTCACCGAGAAGTTCTGGTGCCGGTGCGCGTAGGCGGTCGCCGCCGGGTCGACGTCGTTGATCGCGCCGCCGACCGAGCGGATCTGGACCATGTCCACGCCGGCGCTGCGGAGCAACACCGCGATCCGGTCGGACAGGTCTTGGTCGAGGTGCACGGCCAGCCCGGTGTGGGTGGCAGCACGCTGCTGCCCGGTGTGCGGCGCACCGCTCGTCAGCGGTACCGCCGCGTACGGCGTCACGGCGGCCCGCTGCCCGGCCAGGCCCGGGATCCGCAGGAAGCGTTCGATCTCCGGGGCCGCCGCCGCCAGGTCGTCGCCGGCGTACACGATGGTCGCCTGCGCGAACGGCGTCGGCCCCGCCCCCAGGTAGAGGAAGGCTGACACCGGACGCGCCGCGGTCTCCACCGTCCGGCCCCAGGCTTGCAGGAACGCAGCGAGGTCGATCGGCTGGTACACCGCGGTGGTCTGCACGACGTCGGCGGTCTCCGAGGCCTCGAAGTCGAACGCCGTGACGATCCCGAAGTTCGCGCCGGCGCCACGGATCGCCCAGAACAGGTCTGGTTCCTCGTCGCCGGAGACGCGCCGTGCGGTCCCGTCCGCCGTGACGATCTCCGCGCCTCGCAGGCGGTCGATGGTGAGGCCGTGCGCACGGCCCATCAGGCCGATGCCACCGGTCGTGGCGAGGCCGCCGACCCCGACGTCACCGGAATCGCCGGAGCTGATCGCGAGGCCGTGCGGGGCGAGCGCCCACGCCACGGCGCCCCAGCGCGCGCCGGGCCCGACGCGGACCGACCGGCCGCCCCGGGGCTCGACGGACGCGAGGGCACGGAGGTCGATCACGTCGCCACCGGTGTTGGTGGCGATGCTGCTGATGCCGTGCCCGCCGCTGCGCACCGCGAACGGGCGCCCCGACGCGCGCACGATCGCGAGCGCCTCGGCGACCTCGGTCGTCGTGCGCGGGAGCAGGATCGATCCCGGTCGGCCGGTGCTCGAGTAGACGTGCTGCAGTGCGGCGTACCCGGTGTCGCTGGGTCGGACGATGTCCATGGTTCCTCGGTTCAGCGCACGGTGGACCCGGGACGCGGGCCCTCGGCTCGATCGGTGAAGTACTGCAGGGCGGTGCGGGCGAGCGGGCTGCTCCCGGCGACCAGGTGCGCGACGTGGTCGCCGACCTGGGTCGCGTCGATCCACCGCGGGTCGTCGATCCCGGCGGCCTGCCGGGCGCGGGTCCGGACCACCCCGAGCACGAGCTGCGCGACGCGTGGACCGCGTCCGCCGAGCTCGGCGTCCAGCGTCAGGGAGAGGGACTTCGTCGCCGCGGCGCTCAGCGCGACCCCGGCACTCCCGGGGAACGGGATGTCCGCGCTCATGCCGTTCAACTGCATGAGCACTCCGGTCCCGGTGATCCGCGGCAGGAACGCCCGGAAGACCCGGAAGACACTCGTCAGGTTGCCGTCCAGCAGGCGCTGCCACTCGTCGTCGTCGAGCGCCAGCGCCGGCTTGCGGCCCTGGTCGCCCCAGGATGCGAGCGACACGACCACGCCGTCGAACGCCCCGAACTCCTGCGCCATCGCGGTCACGTCGTCGTCCAGCCCGGGGTTCATCGCGTCGAGCACCCTCGTGTGCAGGGTGCCGGGGAGCCCGGCCGTCGCGAGCCGTGCCGCGACGGCATCGAGTCGCGCGCCGTCCCGTCCGGTCGCGATCACGGTCGCGCCCGCGGCGAGCATCGACCGGACCACGCCCTCCCCCACGCCGCCGCTGCCGCCGACCACGACGACCGTCCGTCCTGTCAGGTCCGCAGTGGGTGTCGTCCATGTGTCGATGGTGCTCATCGTCCGTGCTCCTCGTGTTCGTCTGCTTCCGGACGTCCGTCGTCCGGTCCGTCGCCGTCCAATCGGCGCATGTGCTCCTCGAGCGCGCGCAGTGCGCCGTCGAGCCCTGCCAGTGCTGCGTCGTCGAGCGCGTCGCCGAACCACGTCGCCGCAGCACGGAGGTGCGACCCGACGGCGGCCCGGTGGGCGGACCGCCCGGAGTCGGTGATCACGATCGACGATCCGCGCGCGTCCCGGAGGCCTCCGCGCCGTTCGACCAGTCCTCGTCGCTCGAGCCGGCGCAGCTGGTGGGCGAGGCGACTGGAGTCCCAGCCGATTGCCGCGGCGCACGTCGTCGGCCGGGCGTCGCCGCCCATGTCGACCAGGTGCGCGAGCACCGTGAACTCCGCCTCCGACAGGTCGGCTCCGTCGCGCAGGTCGGCGCCGACACGGCGGCGCAGCCGCTCCGTCACCACCTGGAGCCGTTGCCACGTGGCCAGTTGTCGCTCGCTCAGTCGCTGTTGCACAGCGGCTACAACTACCTGACGCGTCAGGTATTCCCGTCACGACCGCAGATCGGACGGGAGGCGCGGGTCGGGCCCGCACCGCGCCTCCCGTCCGCCGTCTCACGCGTCGGCGACCCGACGTCGAGCGGCCGCTCCGATGAACTCACCGAGTTCGAGTTCCAGGGCGAGCAGCTGGTCGTCGTCGAGACGCGCAGCACCGGCCGCCGCCCGTGCGCGGTACGACGGGCTCGCCATGCGTTCCTCGAAGGTGCGGTAGGCGGACTCGAGGTCGGCCTTCGGCGGGAGGGTGGCACGGTTGACCATCGCCTTCGCGGTCGCGAGCGCGTCGCCGTCGAAGGAAGCGAGGCGCCCGATGACGCCGGCCACGTACTCGTCGAGCTGGTCGTCGTCGAGCGCACGCGTCACCCACCCCCAGCGCTCGGCGGTGTCTGCGTCGTAGTCCGCGCTGGTCAGGATGACCTCCAGCGCGCGGTCACGTCCGATCTGACGGGGTAGTCGCTCCGTCCCGCCACCACCAGGGACGACCGCCGTGCCGACCTCGGGCTGTCCGAAGCGGGCGCGCTGCCGGCTCGCGTACCGCAGATCCAGTGCGAGCGCGAGCTCGTTGCCGCCGCCGCGCGTGCGCCCACGGATCACCGCGATCGTGATGTACCGGGCCTCCGACAGCGCGACGACGAGATCGAGCCAGGCCGCACCTCCGGGGAAGTCGTCGATCCGCGCGAGGTCGAAGTGGTTGAGGAAGAAGTCGTCGGTGCTGCTCTCGAAGACGAGCACCTTGAGGTCCGAGTCGCCCGCGAGCCCCGCGACGACGTCGGCCAGGCCGTGAACGGTCGCCCCCGTCATCAGGCCGACGGGTGGATCGGAGACGACCACGCGTCCGACCTCGGGTGACTCGCGGGTGAACTGCACAGCGGGCATCGGATCTCCGTTCGGTTGGTGCCAGCGACCGTACGGAGGCGACGGCCCGGGAGCGTGTCCCGGTCGGGGGCAGGCTGCCGGGCCGCGCGACCGGCGAAGATCTGGTCAGCGGAACGCAGAGGGCGCACCGCGGAGAGGAACACCCATGTCGACCGCCGAGAACACCGAGACCGTCGTGGGCTTCTACACGCAGTCGTTCAACGACGGCGAGCCCGAGGCCGCGGCATCGCGCGCCCTCGGCACGAGCTACGTGCAGCACAACCCCTCGGCCCCTGACGGTGCGGAGGCATTCATCGCCTACGTGCACTCCATGCGCACACGGTTCCCCGGACTCCACGTGGACGTCAAGCGGACCGTCGCCGAGGGCGACCTCGTTGTCACCCACAGTGCGTTCCACCTCGCACCGGGCGACCGCGGCATGGCCGTCGCGGACTTGTGGCGACTCGAGGACGGACGCATCGTCGAGCACTGGGACGTGATGCAGCAGGTACCGGAGCAAGCGGCCAACGCGAACACGATGTTCTGATCGAGCCGAGCGAGGTGTTCGGTCTATTCGCGGATGCCAGTAGTGGCGCCGATCGCGGATCCCAGTAAGGACGCGCGTTCCACGGGTTTCGGGATTCTGTTCCACGAACCGTCGAGACCGGGCGCGGCTCGAGCGGACGCTGGCCGTTGCCGCACCTCTGTAACGCGGTGCTACCCCTCCGCCTGCTGCCCCACGAGCGCGCCCACCACGCTCCAGAACTCGAGAAGCGCCTCTGCAGACACATCTGCAACGACCTCGAAACTAGCAGCGTTGACGCCGATGAGCTCCCCGTTATCTCCTTGGACGAACAACTCGGCGTCGGACCGCGCCAACTCGAGAGCCGCAGTCCTGGACAGGCCCAGCTGCTGCAGATCAACCACCAGCGGGTTGGTGGACCCGTACTCAACTAGCAACGCCACGTTCGGACCAGCCTCGTCAACGCCCACGGCCGCTACGGACAGCTCATGATAGTTCTGCGCGTAGCGAAGCACAGTGTGACGCAGCCCACCATCCAGATCCCGAAACGTGTTCTCGATGACAACGTTCAAGTGCTCGGGCGATGACCGGTCGAACGACTCAACCCTGAACGTGGTCGGCGCACTGTAGTCACGAACCCAGATCTTCCCCGTCGAGGCGTGATGAGCGATAGACGAAGCGATTACCTGGCTCACGGAGTCGCCGAGCACCCAAGACCGCATGACGCGCGCCCAGTACCAGTAATTTGCGTCGACCGCCTCAGCGCTCTTGCCCCGTATGAGCGGCGCCCGCCCCTGGCGTTCCTCAGTTTCCCAACGATACGATTCCCCCAGCGCACGAAGGAGCTGGTAATACACCTCAAGGTCTGAGAGATCCGCGTCGATAGGAATCAACCTTGCACGCGCACCTCCAGTCCGAATACGGTCTGCGACGGCAGTCTGATACTCGATCAGGATATCTGGAGAAGAGCGGATGATGTCGACCGGGAGGTTGTTGCGAGTCGCCAGCGCAGCGAGCGTCTTTTCACCATTAGCAGCTTTCGCTATGAACTTATCGCTCAGGAGGGTTGGAGTGCCCGCGATATGCTCGGCGGCGAGCACAGATGCGTAACGTTGCGCCGTAATTCGCCTGGACTGAGTCCAGCTCGACGAGCGTTCTCCTTCGAGGACCTTCTGCATATCGGTGAACGGGGCGCGCCGACGCCCTTCCTCTAGAAGGAAATTGCGAAGGACCTCCGACTTCGACTCCCCGACCAGATCGACAGTTCCTGAGTTCCAACGGTTCTTGACGTCGCGCAGCGCGATGACATTACCGTAAAATTCTTGAGCAAGACGCCCGGCACGCCCGATCAGGTTATTGAAGTCGAACGCCTTGAGAGCTGAAGTGCCCTGGGTGTCATGCAGTACAACAATGTTCTTCGCCGGCATGTTGACACCCTCGAGAAGCGTCGAAGTACAAACTACGAAGTTCACTCCAGACGATGAGTCTGAAAAGATTGCTTCAACTCGATCCCGCACTTCAGCCGGGATGACGCCGTGGTGGAAAACGACGCCATGCCGAACCGTTTCGCGCATGTAGTAGTCACGATGAACGGACTCGCGCAGGAACGTTCTCATCTCCGTTACCTGGGACGTATTGACCGGCGCTCGCAGGCCCGCGAGTTCACGCGCAAACTCAACCGCTCCCGCGGCAGAATTGATGTAGACGATAGTCTTCTCGCCAGCCGCTACGCGCACAATGAACTCCGCCGCCGATTCCACCGAGCCGTGTTGCAGTTGCGTCACAGTACCGTCGCCACTGAATACCTGGACATTTCCCTCGACAAGGTCGACAACCATTCGGCGCTGAAGGACTGCCCGTTCCACGACTTGCACCGACGTGGTCTCAACCCCGAAGACCTCACCCAAGATCTCAGGATTAGACACGTTCGGCGATGAAAATCCGACCACCGGCTGAAAACGCCGCAGCGCCTCGGTCAGCGCTTGGTAATATATGGGGGCTCGGTCATCCCCATCCTGGACTGCACGGTGAGCCTCGTCGACAAACACATGACTCAGCATTAGGGGGTCACTTGCTAGGAAGCGGAGCATCCGCTCAGGTGTGAGAACTGAAACTACTGCTTCTGCGTTTTCTCGTATGAGTCTTGGAATCACGGGATGAGACGAGACCGAAACACCCTCTCCCAGCTCGGTGCGCAAGTCTCTTTCAACTTGAGATATCAACGCAACCGTTGGCACGAGAACTATCGCAGTGAACTGCTCGGCCGGCAGCGGATCCTGCCTAGCCGCATCGACCGCATCACGAATGAGTTCTCGCAGGAGGAAGGATTTTCCGAGTGAGGTCGGACCGGAGAAGCTAAATCGCGGAGAATTTCGAATCTGGGAAGCAATTTGCCATTGCGCATCGGTTAGCACCCGCGCACCCGGCCGTGTACGATTTCGCTCCGCTTTCCAAGCTCTATGGAGTTCGCGGTCGATGGGCAGCGTTGATTCGGGAAGTGCGCTTTTGGAGAGCGTTTGAAGCCCAGGGAAATTCCCCAGCTGCAACAAGACCGCTTCCACGGTGGCGGCGATCTGCGCTGCAAGCTTCTTCTTCTGGTTTCGCACCCTTGCGGAGTGGTCAACTAGGTGAGTAACGAGTCGCAAAGCCTCCGCTCGATGACGTTGGCTTTCTGACTGAGACAACACGTCTGCATATCGAAGCATCCGGCGTATGTTGGTCGATGTCGCAGGATTGTAGGTCGTTGGCAAGCCGAGGAGTCGCGTTGCAGCCTGCAGGTCGAAGGCTGCCATCAGCTGAACATATGCTGGTTGCGCGACGATCACCTCGGAGAGCCTGGTCGCGATTGTTGCCCCGGTCAAGCTGCAGCCCCATTCTTGATTGCATGGGCCAAGTCCATCCGCACAGCCTCTATACCCCGTGGTTCGTCCGCGTCGAGATCTACAAGGAAGGGAACAGCGTAAATGTGGAAGTCGTAGTGCTTGAGACCATGCTTTGCTATCCGAGCCTTGATGTGCGGGACCTGACTCGCCAAGAGGTCTGCTGCTTCCCGATCAATGCGCGAAGCTAGCTCGTCGTCGCTTAAATCCTCCACACCCCAGGTCGTGACATCGATCTCGTAGCCAATCATCACCCCAAAAGAATTTGCGCGCTGCACCGTGGCCGCAAGTTCGGGGAGGAGGATCGCGCTGATAGCTTTGAGTGCTTCATCATCCGCGACTTCCTTGAGCAATTCGCTATTGATCAACCAGGCCTCAAACGCAAACCCACCTTTGGCCACTTTCGCCATCGACGCGAAGGCTGCGCGTATAGCGCTTTTCAAGCTTGTGCCGGGCCCCGCCTTGCCGTCGCCGTACATCTTTGACTCACCGAATATCAGCTCGAAAGTATCGTCGTCTCGCTGAAGGAGGTGCAACCCATCCGCGCCTTTGACGTAATCGTTACCAGAGGTCTTCAGTTCCATCTTGGTAAGAACCTTGGGTGCACCAAGATGCCCCTCCAAGAATCCGTAAAGCAGTAGCTCGCCTCCTTCGCCATTGAGTGGATCCGGAGTCCTGAAGCGAGCTTGAGCCTGGTTAACCGCTGCCGCAATCCGCTCCGGATCCGCGAAAGCCGCGGTAGCATTACGTCGAGAAAGCGCGTAGCGGAGCGCGGCTTGATTGAGCAGGCTGTACATTCCGTGAAGATCCGGGCTTCCGCCAGACATCTTGAGGATGTGCAAGTGGCACTGTGTTCTCTTCGAGATAGCGAGCGGGTCCGCCGCGTTGAAGAGAGCGAGGAAGTCATCTTTGAGCTTCAACGTCATCGGAAGGTAGTCACCCAGTTGCACGTGCCTCGCCCCTAAAGCCGTTCGATCCTCAACTCTTCGTAGCCTAGATGACGATCGCGCGTCTTCAAGCACAGACGCGCACGTACTGTGCGTTCGGTGCCAGGTGTCTCAGGCTTCGCCGCTAAGCACCGGCCATGGGGACTTGGTCTCGTTCTCTGCTGCCAAGGGCAAGGCTTGTGGACAGGTCACTGCCCCTGGTCGGTTACTGGTGGCGCCGATAACGCGCATTGCGTCCGATCGACGAGCTCTGGTGTCAGGCGTGAAAGGTCAGCCCGGCGGCAGCGCAGTCGGGGCGGACGCCAGCTTGGTAGAAGAGGTGCAGCACACGGTCGGTGAGCGTTCGGCTGCCGGCTCGGTCGAATCGCGCACATCGGTCCAGCGCTGCCATCATCGCCGCGCCGTCCGACTCGAGGTAGCGGATGAAGCCCCGATATGCGGGCGCCATCGCAGAGTCGGCAGCTCGTGCCTGGCCGCCGTTCTCGTGCTCGTCGATCGCCGCAAGCCAGAACGCGAGCCCGTCGGGATGCGTGCCGAGCTTCCCGAGCGCGGCCTGTGGCGCTTCTCGCATGGGTCGTTCGCGCCGTACCCACTCCTGCGCCGCGTCACGAGCGGCGTCGCCGAGGGGGCTGTGTGCACGCCACTCGTCTGACGGGCTCAACGTGTGATGGGTCCAGCCGGAGCCGTCGAAGTACCGCCGCCCGGAAGCGTCGAGCGGGTCGGTCCGCCATGCAGGAGCACTGGTCGGTCCTTCGGGCGCCGCCATGGGCTGCCTGGCAGTGGGAGTGGAGGAACGAGGCGTTGCGGTTGGCGTCCAGCGCGCTGGCCGTCGGGCGAGCCGGGTTGCGAGCGCGTCCCAGTCGCCAAGCGTGCGCGGTGTGATCTCGAAAACCTCCAGACCTGCTCGTTCGGCTGCCCTTCGTTTCGCGGCGGAGCGTGCGTCGTAGTCGGGCTTTCCGTGTAGCCCCAGATACTCGATGATGAGATCGCCGACGAGGAAGTCACCGCGGTAGTTCGTGCCGGGGTAGGGAGGTTCGCGGGTGTGGGCGATGCCCTGCTTATGGAGCCAGTCGTCGATCGTTCGTTCGCCGTAGGACAGGCAGAGGTGTCCGTCCTCTGCGATGGATCGCACCCCGCGGCTCATGCGTTCGGTTCCGTCGCCGAGTACGCCAGATGCTGCGAGCGCTCCGTGCCAAGTGCCGAACAGCTCGCTGACTGTGGAGCGGTCTGGCCAGTCCCAGAGGAGGCGAAGGAAAGCAAGTAACTCCTCGGAGGACGCGCTCCTCGGGTACTCATCGATAAACCCGTAGCCCGGACCGTCCTGGCGAGGGATAGCGCCGGTGACCGCGTGAAACTGCTTCATGCTGGAGATGATCTGGTCCCGCGTCAGTTCGACACCTCTGGGTCGTTCGCCGGGGCCGATCTCGATGAAGCACTCTGGGCAGATCATCCGGGCAGCAGCCGTGTTCCGAGTGGCATTGACTCGTCGCGCCGTCTCCGGGTCCATCGGGTTCCGGCACAGCGGGCAGGTAGGGAAGCGTGCCGGACTGTCTGCCGACTTGCCGTTTGAGCGACGGCCGCCAGTGATCGGCCACCAAATCGACGGCGGCAGCCTGTAGTCCCCCGCGGGCGCGGGGTAACGACGCGTGTCGCGCGCCACACGAGAGTCAGTGACGAGCGGTGATGGCGACGGCAAGCGCTCGAAGGTTGACGGGTCGGCGGTGCGGAGGAGCTTCTTCAGCGCCCGAGGCGCCGGCGCCTGGACTCGAAGCTCGAACCCGTCCTCCGTTTGCGACGCATCGACCAGGAGGTTGCGTCCGACGTGAGTCAGCGCCGCCGTGTAACGCTCCGCGTCATCGCCGAAGATGTAGGCAACTTGCTCTCCGTCGAGCCACACCCCTACTGCCGTCGCGTCTGCAGGGTTGCCTTCTTCGGGTACGAGGCGGAATTGTCCGTCTGGGAACCCCTGTTGGCGACGCCGCCAGCTCGTGAACCAGCTCTCGCCGGTCGTCCGCAGCGTTTTGATCGTGAGGCCCTGCACAAGGAGATCTCCACTGAAGCGTGGGGTTCCTCCGCGCGTGTTCCGACCCGATACCGGAGAAGGCGCCCCGTCGACGTGCACGCGACTACTGATTCTTTGCATGACGTCGGTCACGTGCCGTCCTTCCCTCTCAAGGCTGGCGCAAGTCAGCCTCCTGGCCGACAGAAAGGCTAGCGTCCGCGTGTGACAACGACTTGTAGCGATGCGCCGGCGCACTGGTCTCGTTGACCCAGTACGGGGGACATCGGGCGGGTTGAGTTCCTACCTGTGACGCTTCTTCGAAACACTCGTCATATGCGTAACGAACGGCCGCGGAACCGAGATGAGATCCCTCGTGAGGATTGGGACGGCCCCGAGGAGTTCGGACACACGTGGTTCGAATACGCGGAGGAAGTCCGCGACTACGTCGAGATGAAGAAGCTTCTTCCGCCACATACCACCGTGTCGCGGGGGTTGCAGATTGGCACATGGCTCGACAAGCAGCGGCGGCTCGGCCAGGCCCGGACAGGCGAAACCCTGCATCCAGCTCGGCGGTACTATCTCGAAACGTGGGTGCCGGAATGGGAACTCTCCCCCAGTGAGCAACTGTGGAACCGTCAGGCCGAAGCCCTGCAGAAGTTCGTTCTCGCGAACGACCGCTTTCCGCACACCCGTGAAGTAGTCGACGGGTATCCCCTCGGCCGCTGGCTCGTCTTCCAACGCGAGCTAGACCAGAAGCGGGACGGCGGCGCCATGCCGATCGAGCGGGGCCAATGGCTCGACGAGCACGTGCCTGGATGGAACGTAGCGGGAACGAGAGCTACGTGGGCTGAGATTGCTGACGAAGTCGCGGCATGGATGGAGCGGCATGACGGACGCCGCCCTGATCGCACCGTTGTTGTCTGTGGCGTCAATGCGATGCAGTGGCTGCGATTGCAGAAGGACCGACCACGAAGCGCCGACCAACGGCGATGGCTGGACGCCAACATCCCAGGTTGGGACGACATCCGTCGGCGCCCCGGGCGCGCCTCTCCGACATCTTGAGAGCGGTTCGCTCTCTCGTTGGGGCGAATGGCGCCGCCCAGCGCTGAGTGAAGTCGGCGGGGACCGTACCGTTGACCTGTGGCACTCGTCCTTCCGAACATGATCACTGCGGCAGAGAACACTGCATCAGGCTCGAGCGACCCCCTGTCGATCGCAGTAGGCGTGGTCGGTGGGGTCGTCGGCGACGTTGGCCTGTTCCTTTCGTGGTCCAGTGGACGCGCGGAACGGGCTGCGAAACGTCTCGAGCAGCTCATCACGATGGAGGAGGATGCTCGATCGCGAGGGCCGCGTGCCTCGGATGACCTGCGCGCCGTTCAGCAGCATTGGGCGTTCCTCGAGCAGCTCGATGAGGAAATTCGGCTGCACCAACAGTTCGCGTTCCGCGCCGCGCGTCGGGTCGGTTCGGTTCCGCAACGTCCACCGCAGCCGTCGTGGGGTGGACGCTTTACGGCGCGTTCCCGCTCATGGCCGGCTTCTACGTGACCTCCGTGGGCCGGCCCGTATCCGGCTTCACCGCCGGTGAATCATGGGTGCTGGCCGCAGGTGGTGTCCTCTGCTGGACGCGCGCGGTCGTACTCGGAGCTCGACGATTCCGCGTCTGGGAGGCACGGCGTGAGACCGGGATCACTGACCTGTATTCGAGACGCACGTTCGCCCGTCTGCGCGAGGTTGCCTTCAGGCGGCCTCGCTGAGCGGCAGTGAGCCCGACCACCCGCTCACCGACTTGCCGATGCGGTTCAGCACCCTGTACGACTTGTCGGATGCCTGACATCTCGATCGACGACGCGACGTTCGTCTTCCTCGAAAGACTCGCCGAACGGACCGGCTCATCGGTCAGCGACCTGGTCCGCTTCGCGACCTTTCCGGCACCGGCGTCCGATTCGATCCTCGCGGTCGATGTCACGCCCGAGACGTTGACGGTGTTCCAGCGCGAACAGCTCGCCGTGCAGCACGACCTTTTCGGGTACGTGTACACGACGCTGCCGGAGGTCGACGGTGAGCGGGATGTGCTCGAGGACACCTACGACGAGCACGTGCAACTCGCCGAGATCCTTCGCAATGGGTGGACAGCTCAGTACGACCGCGTGTTCGCGAAGTTGAAGCCCGAGCTGCCGGTCCACGTGTGCGCGTTCGTGAAGAACACATTGTCGATGTTCGGAGACATCACGTTCGCGCTCGACGCGTTGCCTACGGAGGACTACGAGGCGCTCGGCCGGCCTCGGGTTGCGACGTTGCGGTTCCGTGGCTTCGGATGGCGGAGCGAGCGCCGCCTCGCGGACTACGCCGAGCATCTGATCGTCGACGATAAGCATCACGCGGTGGTCCGCCGCTTTGCGGGGGTCGTCGATGACGACGTGACCGGCGAGTTCCCGTGGGCGGGCGAGACCGAGCGCGCGGAGGAGTACTTCCGGATGCTCGCGACGTTCGATCGACTCACTGACGGTCACGGCGTGGACGAGGACCTGCCGCTCACCCTGTCGCAGCTCGCGGCTATCGCAGACGCGAGCGCCTCGCCCTCCGCCTCCTGACGAACCTCGCCGACGGCGAAAGCGCCGCCCACCAGTGGGTGGGCGGCGCTTCGATGGCCCCGACGCGGCTGTCCAATAACGGCCACACGTCTAACGCAAGCGGCTGCCGCTGTCGAGGACACTCAGTCGAGGAGGTCAGGGTCGAGGAGGCTCGGCTCAGACTCGGACGCGTCGCGCTTCATGACGATCAGCTCGATGATCCAGGGCGCGTGTCGGAACGCCTTCGACGGTCGCTTGTCGTACCAGCCGGGCCTGTAGTTTGACTCGCGGGAGTCGGCCGAGTTGTCCGCAGCGTGCGACGGGGTCGCGCCGAGCTCGACGCGCTGGCTGACACCCGGCAGGTAGCTCCACTGACTCGGCGTAGTCGCGTCCATGGCCCAGTGGTCAACGCTCTGCTGGTCGGCGTTCTGCTGCTCGATGAGGTTCCGCGTGGAGCGCTGCTGGGCACCCTCGAGGTGGTCGTACTGGCGGGTGGGCGGAAGCATCGCGGCAGGGACACGGTGCGCGTACCCGAAGCAGTTCGGGTCGTTCGGCGCGGGCGTCGGGGCCGGCTGCAGCGCATCTCCGTCCAGGTTGGTCTCCCCCGCGGTGCGGGGCGTGGCGACAGGCCATCCGTCGCAGTGCCAGCGCACCAGGACGTTGCCGACCTGGGTGTCGGCCTCCAGCACGCGGCTGCCTCGCAGGTCCGTCTCGTCCGACTGCGACGCATCGCTCGGGGTGAAGGTGGCGTCCACCGCGTAGGTGTCGACGAACTGACGACGCCATGCACGGATTATCGGGCAGGTGAACTCCTGCCGGCCTCGGCGGCCGGCTCGGCGGAGGGCGATGCGCAGCTGCTGCAGCTCCTCGATGCTGTGGATGTGATGGGTCGTCTGCGTGCAGGTCGCGATGGGGGTGTTGCTGAGGGTGAGGTTGCGGTCCACGGTGGTGTCCTTCAGGTCGGAGCGAGGCGGTTGCTCGCTTGTGACACCCCTATGCGAGCTCGTGCTTGCGAGCGGGGCGCCGACACTGTTCGCGGACCTGATTTGGGACTCTCCAAGCCGTATTGACCCTCGTTCGTGGGCCAAAACGTTACCTATTCGGCGTTTTCTGACCCCCGGAGTGAGGAGTCCGGGCCGGGGGTCCGGACCGGCACTCGGGAGTTGCTGAAGCGCATGACGGCGACAGGTTTTCCTGCTGGTGGACTCGGCGCCGTTCGAACGGCCCCATGAGTGGCGCGGGCCTCGTAGCGTGCGCAACATGCATCGCCTAGCCAGCCACAACAGCAGCGCCACCACTAGTCCGACCGGGCGTCCCGAGAGGACTGCCGAGACCGGTGACGGGTCTGCTTCGTGAGCGGCGGTCCCGACGATTTGGAGTTGACTGCGACGCAGCGTCGGCAGCTCGCCGGGATTCGAGGCATTGCACGCATCCCGTTGGCGGACCTGCGCGACCAGAGTCCCCCGGACCTGCAGGCCCTTTACACCGAAGTGCAGGACGGCCAGGCGCTGATTCCGGGCTTGAAGATGGGGCTCGGCGCCCTCACCGTCCAGCGCTGGGACCCGGCGTACGCCGCAGCGGGGTGGACTCTACACGGCGCGGATCTCACTCTTGACCAAGGTCATCCGTTCGGGTCGATGTTCTACCGCAACGACGCTGACGGCCGTGTGCTGCGAGTCGGGGTGCAGTGGCATCCGCCGGTGCAGCAGCTCGAGTTCCCTGCCCTGCACCCGTCGAAGCCGGAACTCACCTCCAACTGCACCGACGAGGAGGTCGCCTCGGTGGTGCTGGATGCGCGGAGTCGGATCGGGACTCTTGTCGCGGTCAACGCGCAGATCGGGTCGTTCGTCGCCACCGAGGAGTCCGAGAACGCGATCCTCGACGCGTCCGGCCTCGGCTTGGAGCGGCTGTCGGAGGACGACCCGAGGTTGGTCGCTGATGCCTGATCGCCGGGCGCCGCGGTTCGAGCCGGTGCCGTTGCGGCTGCTGTCGTTGTCGGCGCAGTTCGATGCCGTCATCTGGCCGACGTTGGCGGGGATGACGTTCACGAACTCGACCGGGTCCCGGATCCTGCAACGGACCGTCAACGTCCGCACGACGGAGGATGGGTGGGCGTTCACGCTACCCAATGGGACGCCGTTGACTGACCCTGCTGACCCGCTACTCGGCGCAGCGACGCAGGTGCTGGGGGTGCTGTCCGAGCTTCGTGCGGTGGGCCGCGGGGTCGAAGCGGCGGGGCCTGCGGATGTCTGACCGGACGTGGGTGCAGACCATCCGGCAGGAACAAACGATTCTGTCGTTGCCGTTCGGGCTCGGGCGGACCATCGACATCACCCAAACCCTGGTCGCGCTGGCAGCGGCGGGGATGCCAGCTCGCGTGGAGGCGTTTGATCGGCTCCGGTTCGATGACGGCCGGTCCGGATTTCTGTCCACGCCGAACCCGACCGCCACGATCAACGACGACGGCACCCCCGCAGAACGGACCGAGGACCTCATCGTCCTGCCCGGCGGGTCCGAAGGCGGAGTCCTGTCGCTCGCGCGGCGGTACCCGGACTTGGTGGTGGTGAACGGGAAACGAGGGCGCGTCTGGGCCGACGGACGGCAGGTGCACGGGTCGTCGATGGAGCGCGACGCGACCCCGGAGTGGCGGAACGTGTTCACCGTGACCCGCACGGTCACGATGCACGGCGGCAGCACCACCGACATAGCAGCCCGGACCGGACTACAGGCCGGTCAGGTCGAGGCGGCGCTTCGGACCCTGGGCGGCCACGTCGTGTCGACCGAGCGCGGGTGGGAAGCAACCGACATCGGGCAGCTGGTTGATTGGACGCTTGCCGCGTACCCGGGACCCGGCGGTGTCCGCACCTGCTGGAAGCGTGAGGGCACCATCGACGCGCAGGCGGACCAGCTGATCGCGCTGGGCGGGCTGATGTCGGACCGGTGGGCGGCGCAGCAGGCCGGCGTGTTCGTCCCACCGAATCGGCTGACCGCGTTCTTCGCCCAGCATCCGGACATGGCGACGCTCGGCTACGAGCCCGTCACCGTCGACAACGCGACGGTGTCCGTCGTCATCCCGCAGGACACCACCCTCTTCACCGCTGAGGGATGCTGCACGGACGACTTCGTCACCGCCCACGTCATCCACGAAGACAGCTGGGTGACGCAGAACACAGACGCCGTCAATGGGCTCCGGCAACTCCTGCACTTCCAGGCCAACCTCGCCCACGACCTCCGCTGGCACCCCGGCAACCCGGGCGGGGCCGGCTGATGTTGCAGTTGCTGTCCCTGACGTTGGCGTACGACGACACCCGCTTCTTCGGCTCCGTCATGTTCACCGACACCGACCGCCCCGACGACAAGCCCGCCGCGGTCCTCATCGACCACACCGACATATCGCCCTGGTTTCGACTCACCAACGTGGACCCGGACGGTCAGGACCCGACCGTCCCGGAGATGGTCGAAGCGGACCGGATCATGCAGTTCATCCTCCGGTACACACCCGATCGCATCGGCCGCACCGCCGCCGACTTCCCCCAACCCTGACCGCCCTGCTCTCTCTACTGTCGAAGGTTCCCGCTGATGATGCGTCTGGTGTCCATGCACCTCTCGAACGACCGGATCCTCTGGGGGCACGTCCTCCTCGAGGACACCGACAACCCGGACGCGCACCTGGCGCAGATCCTGGTCCGCCCCATCGACACGGAGCCCGGGTACGAGCTCTACGACAAACACAACACGGTCTTATCGGATCTCGCGGTGCCGGCGGTGCGGGAAGCGAACCGAATCGTGCAGACCCTCCTCATCCCCGCCTCCGAAATCGCCCGCCGGGAGAAGGCGGTCCGGGCGGTGATCCACTCTGGCTACCTCGAAGGGTTCCCCGACGACATGCCGTGGCAGTCGCAGCTGTGGATGTACGCCCGCGGTGAAGTCACCCGTGAGCAGCTCAGCGCCTACGCGGACGAAGGCCGACAGATCCCCCGCGTGCCCGGCGTTCCTCCCACCGCCGCTGCCGACGTTCCCGAGGGCTGGTGGCAGGAGACGCAGGCACGCATCCGACGGCACCTGCTCGACTCGACCCTCACAGAAGCGGAAGCCGCAGCCGCGTTGCAGGTCAGTATCGAGGAGGTCGGTGAGCTGTTCGGGGCGAACCGGCTGCTGAGCTTCGACCTCGAGGGTGAGGAACGCATCCCCGACTGGCAGCTCGCGAAGCCCGCACTGCCGGAGTTCGGTGACCCGTCCTCGCTGCTACCCGGACTGGACGTCCTCTACGCAGCAGCGCCGCAGCCGCTCCTCGACGCAGCAGCGATGACCGAGTTCATCACCACACCCCGCACCTTCCTCACCATCAACGACGAACCGCTGACACCGTTGACACCGTTGACCTGGATTCAACAGGGGCGGCCGCTCGCAACGATCGTCGCCCTGTTCCGAGGACGGCGGTGGCGACCATGAGCAGCCGGCCGGACCTGTTCCTCATCAACGTCGCCTTCGACACCACCGGCATGCACGGGCACGTCTTCTTCCGCGACCCACCCAGCACCAAACTTCGGCAGGTCATCATCCGCAGCACCGACACCGGCAACATCTGCGAACCAGCACACGGCGACACCCGCGACGGATGGGAACCCTTCCTCGAGGAAGCCCGCTGGCTCATCGCCCTCATCCGCCCCGACACCCCCGAAGAGCACAGCTGATGGGGCCCGCACTCGAATGGGTGGCTGCCGCCTACTCCGGTCGGCCGCAGGTCACGATGCCGTACGGGCTCGGCGACACCACCGACCTCACCGACGCTCTCGCCGTTCTGAAACTCGCAGGGCTCGCCGCGGTCGTGGAGACGCACGACACGATCCGCCTCGCCGACGGACGGCGCGCGCGCTTCCCATCATTGACGCAGCGGCCGCGCGACGAGGCGACCGTTGACGCCGAGCTGCTGCTCCTGGCGCCGCGAACCGTCACCGCGACGCAGATTGCGCTCGCGGAGCAGACCGAGACGGTGCTGCTGGTCGACGTCGACCGGCGCCGCGTCTGGGTCGACGGGAAGCAGGTCCTTGGCGTGCACGAGAGGTGGAAGGACGCCGCGCCCATCTACGTCACCTTCGCCGTCGCACGGATGCTCGCCGTCAACGGCTCCACGTTCGAGGGTCTCGTGCGGGCAGGACTCACTCCCGGACAGGTGGACGACGCGCTCGCCCGACTCGGGAAACGCGTGCACCGCACCGACATCGGGTGGGAATCACGGAAGATCGGCGGGCTCATCGACTTCGCCATCGCCTGCTACCCCGGACCCGGCGGAGTGAGAACTCGGTGGACGTCCGACCGGCCGCTCGTCGAGCAGGCGGAACGGCTCATCGGCGCCGGTTGCCGGATCTCCGGTCGCGCCATCTCCGACCGCCCCGGCTACCCGGCCATCAGCAGGCGGGAGATGCCGTACCGACTCGTCGCATTCACCGAGCACGAGGTTGAGATGACCGCGCTCGGATTCGAACCCGACACGGTCGGCTACTCCGGCACCGAACTCATCCGACCCGCCGACCCCACCATCTTCCTCACCGCCGCCGCAGCCGGCTACACGGACCGTACCGACGACGTCATCACCGCGAACACGCTCCTCCGCGCCGACATGCGGAATGACGACGACGCGGCCTCGCTCGAAGAAGTGCGGAACCGGCTGCAGTTTCTCGCGGACACCGGCTACGACCTCCGGCACAATCTGCCGAGTTGAGGAACACGATGACGTCAGAGATCGTCCTGTCGCCGAAAGCTGGTCTTGCCCTCTTCTCAAAGCTGGAGCACGCATCGGAGCCGGAGGATCGAGACGAGCTCTGGTGCCACGACCAGGAAAGGAGGGCCGTTTGGGAGCGCCTCGACAGCCAGAAGGCTGAAGATGTCACCCGGTCGCGGACACCGAGGAACCCGTGAGCGGGAATCGGCCGGTTCTCACGCCGGAACCAGCACAACGAGTTCGAGCAGTTACACCTCTTCGAGGTCCTCGGCTGGGCCGACCGCGTCTACGTCTGCGGCGACGTCTCCCGCATCGGCTCCCAATGGCGGTGGAGCAGCTGGCCAGCCGACGCACTCCACCGAGACCGCACACCTGGCACGGTCGGACGGCGGGCTCGCCGGAAGCTCGAGTTCGACCACGCTTGGCGGTGCCCGCTGGTGTGATCGACGCTGCCGTCGCCGGTCGACGGCGCAGCCCATTAGCGGAGAGCGGATCAGCCCCGTTCCCGCGCCTCGGCGTGGAACGCGTCGACGGGCGCCACGATCTCACGGCCTCGGTGCCGGGCAGGGGAGTCTGGTTCATCGGATCGGTGGCCCTGGTGCATGTCGATCGAGATGACGGCCGTCCGGGACGGGTCGAGCCATGCCGCGAACGGCCTCTCCGAATCGAGCGGGCGTTCCGTGCCGTGCCGTGCCGTGCCGTGCCGTTGACAATGTTCGGCGTCATGCGGGTGCTCCTCCTGGGGGGCGGGTCAGGCGACCGTCCGCGCCTCCGACGAGTAGGCGTGCAGGCCACCGTCGACGACCGTGACCCCGACGCTCTGACCGGCCTCGATCCCGTCCGCCTGGTGCGCGGCCATCGTGGACGGCAGCCACACGCCGCCCACCCGCACGACCGCGCGGGCGAATGGTCCGGTGAAGTCGATGCTCTCGACGGCGCCCGTGAACGAATTGGTCCCACGTAGGTCTCCCGCCGGGTGCAGGATGACGCTCTCCGACTTCACCACGACCGACGCGACGCTCCCCTGTTCGAGACCGTGGCCCGGGACGGCGAAGCGGGTGCCACCGATGTCGATGAGCTCGCCGACGACCGCACCCGTGCCGACCGGTTCCGCACCGAGGAACGACGCCACGAACTGGCTTGACGGACGCGCGTACATCTCCTTCGGCGTGCCGTACTGCTGCACCCGACCGCCGTCGAGCATGAGCACGGTGTCGGCGAGGCCCATCGCTTCCTCCTGGTCGTGCGTGACCATCACGGTCGTGAGCCCGGTCTCCGCGTGCACGCGCGCCAGTTCGCGCTGCATCTCGCCGCGGATCTTCCGATCGAGCGCGCTGAGCGGCTCGTCGAGGAGCAGGACCTCCGGGTCGACGACGAGTGCGCGCGCGAGGGCGACGCGCTGCTGCTGGCCGCCGGACAACTGTGCGGGCTTGCGGTGCTCGAACCCGCTGAGGCCGACGAGGGCGATCCGTTCCTGGGCCTTCTTCCGCGCTTCGGCACGGGACACACCGCGGGCACGGAGGCCGTACATGACGTTCGCGAGCACGTCGAGGTGCGGGAAGAGCGCGTAGTTCTGGAACACGAACCCGATGCGGCGGCGCTCGACGGCCTGGTGCGTGACGTCGCGGTCACCGATCCGCACGGTGCCGGCGTCGGGTTCCTCGAGGCCGGCGATGATCCGGAGCAGCGTCGACTTCCCCGAGCCGGACGACCCGAGCATGCAGCAGAACGAGCCGTCCTCGACGGTGAGGTCGATCGGGTGGAGCACCGTGGTGCCGTTGAAGGACTTGGAGACGTCGGAGACGGTCAGGATCGCCATGGTCAGCGTGCTCCGTTCTGGGAGGTGAAGAGTTTCGCCGCGTTCCCGGTGAGGGCGTGCAGCAGGAGGATGAGGACGATCGTGCTCGCGACGATCAGCGTGCCGAGCGCGTTGACGTCGGGTGTCACGCCGAGGCGCACCATCGAGTAGATCTGCACCGGCAGCGTCGAGACGCCGATGGGCGCCAGGAACAGCTGGACCGCGAAGTTGTTGAAGCACATCACGAAGGCGAGGAGCGCACCCGCGACGATGGCCGGCGCCATCAGGGGCACCGTCACCGTGAGGAAGGTCCTGAACGGGCCTGCGCCGAGCGAGCGGGCCGCTTCGGCGAACCGCGGATCGAGGTCCTGCAGGCGACCGCTCACCACGAGCACCACGAACGGCAGGCTCGCGACGACGGACGAGAGCACGAGCGGCAGCGTGGTCTGCGAGAGCCCGAGGAACGAGAACACCGACACCAGGCCCGCCGACAGGATGAGCGCGGGCACGGTGAGCACCGACAGCAGCAGGGCGTTCACCGGCTGCTTGATGACGACCGACGTCTTCGCGAGGCCGAACGAGAGCAGCGTGCCGATGACGACCGCGATCACCGTCACCTCGGAGGCGAGCGTGATGCTCGTCTCCAGCGCGCCGATGAGGGCACCGTCCTGACCGAGTTGCGCGTACCAGTGGGTCGTGAAGTGGAACGGCAGCGTTCCGTACCGGGAGCTGTTGAACGACAGCACGACCATGGACAGGATCGGCAGCGCGAGCACCACCATCACGCCCCAGAGCCAGCCGACGAGGACGCGCGGCGCGATCGGTTTCCGCATCAGCGGGTTCCTTCCTGGAGGGCCGGGTCGAGTGTCGAGGAGACCGTCGCCGCAGCGACCGTCTCGGCGGCCGGCGTGACGCGCGGCTTCCGCGCACGGTTCCCGATGCCCAGCACGAGTGCGGCGATGCCGACGACGATGAGGCTCGCGACGAGGAGCAGCAGCGAGAGCGCCACGGCGAACGGCTCGCCGGACCCCGTCCCGAGCTGCTCCGAGATCGCGTTGCCGAGCATGTTGCCGTTCGGGCCGCCGAGCACCTGGGGTTCGGCGAACGCACCGACGGTCTGCACGAAGGTCAGCGAGAAGTTGACGAGGAGCATGCCGGAGCAGAGCGGCCAGATGACCGTCGTGAAGGCGTGCAGGCGGCCGGCCCCCAGGGTGCGGGCCGCCTCGAGGAGCGAGCCGTTGACGCGCTCCGATGCCGAGTACATGACGAGGACCGCGGTGGGCAGGCTCTCGTACACGAGCATGAGGAGCGTCGCGGTGGGCGTGTAGAGGAACGAGGTCTGGTCGTCGCCGCCGAACAGCGCGGCGATCGAGGACACCGGCCCGCCGGGCTGGACGAGGGTCATGTACCCGTAGATGAGCAGCAGCTGCGAGGTGATGTACGGGATGACGACGAGCCCGAGCACCAGCGACCGCGTGCGCGGCTGCACGTACCGCGCGAGCGCCCACGCCGCCGGCCAGCCGATCGCGATGGAGAGGACCGTGACGAGGACGGCGATCCACACGGTGCGCCAGAGGAGTCGCAGGTAGGTCGCCGATGTGATGGCCTTACTGAAGTTGTCGAACGTCACGCCGCCGTCGCCCGAGGTGAACCCGATGACGACGATCGCGAGGAGCGGCAGGAGCGCGCAGAGGACGAGGAGCAGCACACCGGGCGTGATGAGCGCGGTGCGAGCGGCCGCCGCCCCGCGGACGGGCCGGCGACCGGCCCGCCCACGGGTGACTGGAGCTGCGGCGGTCACGTCAGCCCGCCTTGACTTCCTGCCAGGTGTCGGTCCACTCCTGGAGTCGAGCGGCCGGCACGGGGAGCTGGATGGCGAGACGGTCGATCGACGACGGGTCGGCCTGCAGGCGGGTCTTCGTGTCCGCGCTGAGTGAGTCGACGACCTTCTCGTTCGCGGGCGCCGGGGCGGCGTCCGCTGGGGTGTTCGCCCACTTGGTGAGGAACGTCGATCCGGTCATGTAGTCGAGCCACTTGTAGGCGAGCGAGAGGTGCTTCGTCTTGGCCGAGATCGCCCAGTTGTCGATCCAGCCGACGGCACCCTCCTTCGGCACGGTGTAGGCGAGGTCACCCTGACCGCCGCCGATCATGCCGCCGATGCCGTCCGAGTTCGCGATGCCGATCGAGACGGAGCCGCTCGAGATCGACTTCGCGAGGTCACTGGTCGACGAGTAGGTGACCTTCGTGTTCGCCTTGAGCTCCTCGAGCGCCTTCTTGACCTTCGTCATGTCCGGGTTCTGGGGGTCCTCACCGAGGTAGAGCGCTGCACTCGGGACGAGCACGGTCGCGTCGTCCGTGACGGCGACCTTGCCCGCAGCCGCCGCATCCCACAGCGTCGAGATCGAGGTCGGCGCGGTCGGGTAGTCCTTCGTGTCGTAGAACACGCCGGTCGAGCCCCACGTCCACGGGATGCCGTAGAGCTTGCCGTCCCTGCGGATCTCATCGAGGTCGCGGAACCGTGAGTAGATGTCGTCGTAGTTGGTGAGCTTGCTCGTGTCGAGCTCGTGGAAGAGGCCCTGTTCGATGCCCTTCCCGATGTACTGCACGTTGGGCAGCGCGACGTCGATGCCACCGTTCGCCTTGTCCATGAGCTGGAGGAGGTTCTCCTCCGAGTCGATGTACTGGAACTTGAGGGTGGCACCGGTCTCGGCCTTGAACTGCTTCGCGACCCAGGGCAGGTCCGCGCCGTAGTCCTTCCAGATGCCGACGGTGAGGGTGTCGGCGTCATCGCTGCTCGCGCTCGAGGAGGAGAGCGAGCAGCCGCTGAGTGCGAGCGCCGCCGTGGCGACGACCGCGGCCGCGCCGACGAGGCGGGATCGACGGCGGGAGCCGGAGATGGAGAGCTTCATGTCGTGTCGTCCTTTGCGGGCGAGGTGCTGAGCACCCGGGGAATGAGCTGTTGCAGGGGGAACGGTCAGGGGGTGGTGACCGGGTGGTGCGCGAAGACGCCGTCGAGGTGGCGACGTGCTTCGACGAGCCGCGCCACCGGGTCGGGCGCGGCGTCGAGTTCGAGGAGGACCGGACCCGTCACACCGGCACGGTCGAGCGCCGCGGCCACGGCGGGCCAGTCGACGATCCCCTCGCCCATGGGACGGAAGTACGGGCGGTGCCGGACGAAGACCTCGGCGTCCACAGGCACCTGTTCGGTGAACCGACCGGCGGCGTCCTTCCAGTGGAGGAGGCCGATGCGGTCGGCGTGGCGCTCGATCACGGCGACGGGGTCGGAACCGCCGAGCACGAGGTGCCCCGTGTCCGCGCAGAGCCCCACGAGGAACGGATCCGCGAGCAGCATGACGAGGTCGACGTCGCGCGAGGTCCAGAAGGTCGAGTGGCTTTCCGGGTGCAGGAGCAACCGGACGCCGTGCCGTGCAGCAGCCTCCGCGATCGCGTGCACGTCGTCGACGATCGGCGCGAGCGTGGCGAGGTCGACTGGCTCGAGGTCGCCGGCGGTGTTGCTCCGGCGCATCGGCATGCCCGCGACGAGGAACGACCCACCGACGGCGGCGAGGCGTTCGGCGGCGGCCGACGCGGCCTCGACGAGGCGCTCGCGGATGTCGGCGGCGGCGAGGTCCGCGTGCTCCAGGTCACCGAAGTACTCGCTGACGACACGCATTCCGCGGCGATCGAGCTCGGTGCGGAGACCGTCGAGACCACCGAAGGCGCGTGCGGCGGTGATGAGGTCCGCGGGCGGGAAGGTCGTCTCGAGGACCGTGACCCCGGCCTCCTCGAGGCGGTCGAGCACACCGGTCCAGAACCAGAGCGGTTCCCGGTCGGCGTGCGCGGCGAGCGCCGCGCTGTCGGGCTCGCCCCATGCCGCCGGGTCGAAGAACGTGATGAGGTCGACGCCGTAGCGAGGCGTTCCGTCGTTGCTCATGACTGCTCCTATCCCTCTCCGACGCCGAGCCGGAGTTGCACCATTGTTCGAGCGTGATCGCTACCCAAGCAAATGCGATGTAGCGAGCGAAAGAATCACTTTTCGAGATGTAAGGCCGTTCTGAAACGGACGTGAAACAGTAGCCTCGACCAGGTCGACGTCGGGGTGATCCCCGCGGGGTTCTGTTTCCGTTGCATTACCGAGTGATTACGTCAAAGGGTTGCATCTGGCGAGGCGATGTAGCGTGTGCGCGTTCCCGATGACCGCTCTCCGCTCCTCGCGCGCGATCATCACCTGAACGAACGTGGCCTGGGAGGTCAGCATGCGAGTTAACGTCCTCATCGTCGGCGGCGGGATCATGGGAGCCGCGGTCGCGGCCGAGGTCCGCGCCGCACGCCCCGACGTCGGCATCACGGTGGTCGACACTGGTCCGGTGATCGGCGACACCCCGGGGCTGCACCTGCACGATGTCGAGGACGAGGGCATCTGGGGCGCGTACAACCAGCTCGCTGGCGGCGGCAACCAGGCCGTGTACGTCGGTGCGCAGCTCGAGCGGACCCTCGGTGGCGAGCCGTCCGCCGCCCGCCCCGGCATTTATGATCTCGCCGCGTTCGACGGCGTCGCCCCGACGCTCCCCGGTGCAGCGATCGCGTGGAACGCCGGCGGCATGGGTGTGCACTGGACGGCGGCCACCCCGGTCCCGTACGGCGCCGAGGTGCCCTACGCGGTCGACCCGGGGGAGTGGCGGGCGGACCTCGTCCGCGCGCAGGAACTCCTCGCAACCAACCCCGACCCGTACGGACCGAGCCCGGCCCGCGAACCCGTGCTCGGCACCCTCACGGAGCTCTTCGGCGCCGTATCCGACCCGGGCCGAGGCCCGCAGCCCATGCCGATGGCGATTAACGAGGGACCGGACGGCCGGCTGTACCGGACCGGACCGAGCCGGATCTTTCCACCCATCGGCGGCGACAATGAACCCCGCACCAACGTCGTCACCGAGACCACGTGCCTCCGGGTCCTCAGCGAGGACGGCCGGGCGTCGGGCGCCGTCGTCCGTTCGCTGCGCACCGGCGAGGAGCGCGTCATCGAGGCCGACGTCGTCGTGGTCGCCGCGGATGCGCTCCGGACCCCGCAGTTGCTCTGGGCCTCCGGGATTCGTCCCGAGGCGCTCGGGCACTACATGAACGAGCACGCCATGCTTACAGGGCGCACCGAGCTCGACCACGAGCGCCTCGGGGTCGACCTCGCGACCTTGCCGCCGCTACGGGACCGCGAGTGGAACTCCGGGTCGTCCTGGCTCCCGGTGAGCGGCGAGCGGCAGCCGTTCCAGGCGCAGCTCATGGAGGGCACCATGGAGGACGAGGACGGAACGACCACGGGTTACGTCGTGGGTCTCACCTGGTACGTCCCCACCGAGATCCGGCGCGAGAACCGCATCGAGTTCGGCGACGAGCTCGACCCGGTCGGGATGCCCGCGATGCGCGTGCACTTCTCCCGCAGCCCTGCCGACGAGGAGGCGATCACGGCAGCCCGCGCCGACCAGGCACGGGTCGGACACGCACTCGGCCGGTTCGACCCGGAGCGGGACACCGCTATCCTGCCCGCGGGCTCCTCGCTGCACATGACCGGGACGGTGCGGATGGGCAGCGTCGACGACGGCACGAGCGTGTGCGACCCGAACGGTCTCGTCTGGGGCACCGAGAACGTGTTCGTCGCCGGCAACGGCGTCCTTCCGACGGCCCTGGCGGCGAACTCGACCCTCGCGGGCACCGTCACCGCCGTGCGCGCGGCACGGGCCGTCGCAGCCCTCGTCCCCGAAGGAGTCCAGGCATGAGCGAGACCACGTTCGACCTCCTCGTGATCGGCGGTGGCACGGCCGGATCGCTCCTGGCCGCGCGCCTGTCGGAAGACCCCGACGTCAGCGTCGCCCTGCTCGAGTGGGGTCCCGACGATCGGAGCGAGGACCGGGCCCGGTACATCCGCCGCTGGGCTGAGATGCTCGAGGGCGAGTACGACCTCGACTACCGCAGCGTCCCGCAGGAGCGCGGGAACTCGGACATCCGGCAGGCGCGCATGCGGATCCTCGGCGGCTGCTCGAACGCTAATACCATGATCGCTTGGCGACCGCTCGCATCGGACCTGCGCGAGTGGGTCGGACTCGGTGCCTCGGGCTGGGACCCGGCCACGATCCTCCCATACTGGGACCGTCTCGAGGTCCCGATCCACCCGGTCGGCGCCGCCGACCGCAATCCCTTCGTCGCGGACGTCGTGACGGCCGCGGCACGGGCGCTGAACGTCCCGGAACAGGAGGCTTGGAACGACGGCAGGCTCGACGTCCGCGCCGCCGGCAGCGGCTTCTTCGAGGTCGGGTACGACCCGGAGACGAACGTGCGTGGTGCGACGTCAATCCACTACCTGCACCCGATCATGGACGAGCGATCGAACCTCACCGTCGTGACCGGGGCGCGTGCCCGCCGTGTCGTCATCGAGGACGGGGTCGCGGTGGGTGTAGAGGTCGTCGACGCCGACGGCGTGGTGACCACCTACCGGGCCGCGCGCGAGGTCGTGCTCAGCGCGGGCGCGATCGACACCCCGCGGCTCCTACAGCTCTCCGGCATCGGCCCCAGCGACGTGCTGGAGGCCGCGGGCATCGACGTGGTCGTCGACTCCCCCGGCGTGGGCGGCAACCTGCAAGACCACGCCGAGGGCCTGGCGGTCTGGGAGGTCGCCACGGACATCCCGGCGACATCGGCGAGCGGGTGGGACGCCGGCGCGATGCTCAGCGTCGACGGCGCCCCGGACCAGCCGGACGTGCTCATGCACTTCCCGGTCGAGGCGGTCGTCGACCATCCCCTCGCCCGCGGCGTTACGTTCCCCGAGCGCATCGCCGCGATCGCCCCGAACGTGGCGAAGCCCGCGAGCCGTGGTCGCGTGTGGGTGACGTCATCGAATCCGGACCTGCCGCCGTCGATCGACTACCGGTACTTCACCGACGCCGACGGCCACGACGAACGCATGCTCGTCGAGGGCGTCCGCGCCGCGCGCCGGATCGCCGCCGAGGAGCCGCTCGCGCAGCACCTCGTGCGCGAGGTGTTCCCCGGACCGGAGGTGCAGAGCGATGAGGAGCTCTCGCGCGTGCTCCGCGACGTCCACCAGACCGTCTACCACGTGTCCGGGACCTGCCGGATGGGCGCCGACGATGACGCGTTCGCGGTCCTCGACCCGGAGCTCCGCGTGCGCGGGGTCGAGCGGCTCCGGGTGGTGGACGCCTCGGTGTTCCCGTCGGTCACCGCCGTGAACCCGGTCGGGACGATCATGACGGTCGCCGAACGCGCCGCCGACCTCATCCGCCGCGACCGCGAGCGCTGAACGACGGAAGACCCGAGCAGGCCTGCACGTGCGGGCAAGCTCGGGTCTTCCGTCGTCGGGCGATGCTACTGGTGCTTGATCCAGGTGGTCTTCAACGCCGTGAACTTGTCGAGCGCGTGCACCGAGAGGTCACGACCAAAGCCGGACTGCCCGAACCCGCCGAACGGCACCCCGACGTCGATCGCATCGACCGTGTTCACCGAGACGGTGCCAGCCCGGAGTCGCGGCGCGACGCGGTGCACGCGCGAGAGCCGGTCGGACCAGATCGATGCGGCGAGCCCGTACACGGAGTCATTCGCGAGCGCGATCGCCTCGTCCTCGGTGTCGAAGGGCATCACGGCGAGCACGGGCCCGAAGATCTCCTCCTTGGCGATGACCGCGGCGGGCGGCACGTCGGTGAAGATCGTCGGTGCGACGAACGCGTCGCTCGTGGCGCCGGGCACCGGTCCTCCGCCAAGCAGGAGCGACGCCTCGCGTCGGCCGGTCTCGATGTACGAACGGACGCGGCTCGCGTGGCGGCTGCTGACGAGCGGGCCCATGGTGGTCGCCGGGTCGAGCGGGTCGCCGACCACGATGGCCGACGCGCGCGCCGCGACCCGCTCGATGAGCGCGTCGGCGATGCTCCGTTCGACCAGGAGGCGCGAGTTGGCCGAGCAGACCTGCCCCTGGTTGGTGAAGATGCCGGCGATCACCCCGTCGGCTGCGGCGTCGAGGTCGGCGGTGTCGGCGAACACGAGGTTCGCGCTCTTGCCACCGCACTCGAGCCAAACCTGCTTGAGGTTCGACTCGCCCGCATACCGGAGGAACAGCGCGCCCACGGGCGTCGACCCGGTGAAGGTGACCACGTCGACGTCCGGGTGCACGCCGAGTGCGCGGCCGGCGACGGGGCCAGCACCCGGGACGACGTTGAGCACGCCGTCCGGGAGGCCCGCCTCGGACGCCAGCTCGGCGAGACGCATCGCGGACAGCGGGGACTCCTCGGCCGGCTTGAGCACGACCGAGTTGCCCGTGACGAGCGCGGGGGCGAGCTTCCACATCGCCATCTCGAGCGGGTAGTTCCAGGGCACGACCGCCGCCACGACGCCGAGCGGCTCACGACGGACCAGCGCCAGCTCGCCCTCCGCTGTGGGCGCGATCTCGTCTGGCAGCTTGTCGATGAGCTCGGCGTACCAGCGGAGGATCGCCGCGGTGCCGGGCACGTCGAACGCGGTCGTGTCCGCGATGAGCTTGCCGGCGTCGAGCGTGTCGAGCAGCGCGAGCTCGTCGGCGTGCTCGAGGACGAGGTCGGCGAGGCGGACGAGCACGGCCTGCCGTTCGCGCGGTGACCGACGCGTCCAGCGGCCGTCGGCGAACGCGCGCCGTGCGGCCTGCACGGCAAGGTCGACGTCACGCTCACCGCACTCCGCGACCTCGGTGAGGACCGCGCCCGTGGCGGGGTTCACGGTGCTGCGTCGGGTGCCGTCGAGGCTGGGGACGGACCGGCCGTCGATGAACGCGTCGCGGGGGAACCGGAGTGCGACGGCGGCGTCCTGCCAGGAGCGGAACGTGCCGGGAGCCGGGACAGCGACGGTCATTCTGCGACTCCTACCACGGCGGGCGCGGCGACGGCGTCCCTGGGGGCGGCCCCGGCGACGGGTCGGCGGCGCATGAGCACGTAATAGAGCGGGCAGATGACTGCGAGCCCGATCACCCACGAGATGTCGATCCCGCCGAGCGCGACGGCGACCGGGCCCTCGTAGAACGCGGTGTTGATGAAGGGCAGTTGCACGGCGATGCCGAGGACGTAGCAGATGACCGCGTACCGGTTGACCCGGCCGTAGACGCCGCCGTCGCTCCGGAAGAGCGAGGCGATGTCGTAGTCGCCGTGCCGGACCGCGTAGTAATCCACGAGGTTGACGGCCGTCCACGGGATGAGCACGCAGAGCAGCAGCGTCATGAAGTTCGACAGATTGACCAGGAAGTTGCCGGCACCGGCGGCGCCGATCACGAGGGCGACGACGAAGAGGACGCCGGCGACGACGCTGCGGGTCCAGGCGCGCGGGACCCACTTCGAGAATACCGTCTGACCGATCGTGATCACCGCGAGGCTACCGCAGTACAGGTTCATCGCGTTCGTGACGCTGATGCCGACGCCGAAGGCGAAGAGCGCTAGGCCACCGATGCCCGGGGCGAGGTGCGTGAGCCCCGTCGCGGTGTCGAGCTCCGGGAACCCCGCTCCAAGCAGCGCGCCGAGCGCCATGGTGATGAGCGAGCCGAGCACGCAGCCGAGGAAGGTCGCCCAAAACGCCGGGCGGACACCGGTGTCCTTCGGGAGGTAGCGCGTGTAGTCCGACACGTAGGGCGCGTAGGCGATCTGCCAGAGCGCCGCGACCGACACCGCACTCATGAACCCGGCCGCCGTGACGGTGCCGCTCGACATAGTGCCGGCGGGCAGCGTATGGCCGACGCCGATGTACACGAAGACCGCGACGAGCACGAGGCCGGCGAGGACCGTCATGATCGTGCCGAGCGCGTGCAGTAGCCGGTAGCCGAAGACGACACCGACGACGCTGATCGCGCCGATGAGCGCCGTCGACCAGAAACTGCCGAGATGGAGGAGCCCGTCGAGGGCCTGGCCGCCGAGGACCGCGTTCGAGGCGAAGAACGCCACGTACATGCCGACCACGATGACAACGACGAGGAGGCTACCGTAGGAGCCAAACTGCGCCCGGGTTTGCAACATCTGCGGAACGCCCATCTGCGGGCCCTGCGCCGCGTGCAGCGCCATGACGACGCCGCCAAGGACGTTGCCGATGGCGAGGGCGACGACGGCGGCCCATATCGGCAGGCCGTACACAGCCGTGGCGAGCACGCCGGTCGCGATCGTCAACATCATGATGTTGCTGCCGAACCAGATGGTGAACAGGTTGCGGAATTTGCCGTGCCGCTCGGTCTCGGGGATGTGGTCGACGGTCCGCGTCTCGACACCGGCGACGTAGGTGCGCGTCGCTGTGCTCATGGGCTCCTCCTCGGATCGCGGCGCTCGGGCGCCGGTGGACAGCAGCATGGTCCGCTGGACCGCATCTCGCCAATGACGTTAGATGATGCATCGGATCGCGAAGACCGATCTAGCCGGTAGCGATGCAAGCGCGACATGAACCGGAAACAGGCGCGAAATGAAAGGGGCGCTCACGTGAGCCGTAAGCCCGACATCACCCTCACTCAGTTGCGGTACTTCATCGAGGCAGCCTCGTGCCTGTCGATGACCGGCGCCGCCCAGCAGCTCCTCGTCGCGCAGTCCGCGGTGTCGACTGCGATCGCCCACCTCGAGACGCAGATCGGCGCGCAGCTGTTCATTCGGCAGCGCGCGCGTGGGCTCGCGCTGACCCCGGCAGGTCAGCAGCTCCTCGGGGATGCACGAGCGCTCATCCTCAACCTTGAGGAGGCGCTCGACACCGCGCGGGGCATCGACAACCAGGTGCGCGGATCGATCCGCATCGGTTGCTTCGTTACGCTGGCGCCGTTCGTCCTGCCAGCCATCGTGTCGCGGGTCCGCGTATCCCATCCGTACCTCGGGATAGAGGTCGACGAGGTTGACGCCGAGGGCGCCCGCGACGCCCTGCGAAGCGG
The DNA here is from genome assembly GCF_037144815.1 of Curtobacterium sp. USHLN213. NCBI lineage: Bacteria > Bacillati > Actinomycetota > Actinomycetes > Micrococcales > Microbacteriaceae > Curtobacterium > Curtobacterium sp. USHLN213. The sequence goes on from NZ_JBBCYQ010000007.1 coordinate 72,654, forward strand.
GCGCGTGGAGGTGGTGATCGGCTACGACTTTGAGATGGGACCGGACATCCGCAAGACGGTGCTGCGCGAGGCACCCCCGCACGTGCTGCTCGCGGCGGACCACCCGCTCGCTGCGAAGCCGCACGTGTTCCTCCGCGAGCTCTCACGCGAACCGATGATCCTGCTCGATCTCCCCCAAAGCCGCGACTACTTCCTGGGGATCCTCGCCTCGGTCGGCCTGCAGCCGCAGATTCGGCACCGGTCAATGAGCTACGAGACCGTCCGTGCCTTCGTGGCACACGGACACGGGTTCTCGATCCTCAACCAGCGCCCGCGACACGACCAAACATACGACGGCGCGCGGGTCATCGCGCGTCCGATCGCGGACGACGTCCCCGCACTGTCGGTCGTGCTCGCGACCATGCGGTCGGTGCGCATGACGGCCCGCGCCCGCGCGCTCATGGAGGTCGCGGGCGAGGTCCTCCGAGAGTCGCTCGAACCCGCCTAATTACGGCGGTGTTTCGACGAGGTTGCACATCTCCATTGCTGATCCGATCAATGATCTTCGTCTATTTGACCGATGCGGCAGATGGCAACCAGCCTGGCTCTCAACGGAACAACGCGGGGCGTCTCCCCGTTTCACTTGGAGGTAGGCATGTCGGGGCACGAGACCGAGGTCGTCATCGTCGGAGCAGGGCAGGCCGGGATCGCGATGAGCGAGCACCTGGCCACCCGGGGCATCGCGCACGTCGTCCTGGAACGCAGCCGCATCGCCGAGCGCTGGCGCTCCGAACGCTGGGACTCCCTGGTCGCCAACGGCCCCGCGTGGCACGACCGATTCCCCGGGCTCGAGTTCGACATCGACCCCGACGGCTTCGCGACGAAGGACCAGGTCGCCGCGTACTTCGAGGCGTACGTCCGCAAGTTCGACCTGCCGGTCCGGACGGGGGTCGACGTCGCCGCGGTCCGCAGGAACGGCGGCCGTCCGGGCTTCACGGTCGAGACCTCGGACGGCACGTGGGACGCCCGGTACGTCGTCGCCGCCACGGGAGCGTTCCAGCACCCGGTAATTCCCACCATCGTCCCCGAGAGCGCCGGACTCCACCAGGTGCACTCGAGTTCGTACCACAACCCCGAGCAGCTCCCCGAGGGTGCCGTGCTCGTCGTCGGCGCAGGGTCCTCGGGCGTGCAGATCGCAGACGAGGTCCGCCGCTCGGGCCGAGCGGTGTTCCTGTCCGTCGGCCCCCACGACCGCCCGCCGCGCGCATACCGAGGGCGGGACTTCGTCTGGTGGCTCGGTGTGCTCAACAAGTGGGAAGCTGCGACGCCGCCACTCGGCGCCGATCACGTCACGATCGCGGTGAGCGGTGCCGACGGCGGGCATACGGTCGACTTCCGCGACCTCGCGGCGAGCGGCATTACGCTCGTCGGTCGCACGACCGCGTTCGAGGCCGGGACCATGCGGTTTGCCCCCGACCTTCGCGACAACATCACGCGGGGCGACGCGAACCACCTCGCACTCCTCGCGGAGGCGGACGCGTACGTCGCGCGGAACGGTCTCGACCTGCCCGACGAGCACGAGGCGCACCACCTCGGCCCTCTCCCGGCGAGCGCGATCGACCCGGTGCTCGAACTTGACCTCGAAGCTGCCGGCGTCACGTCGATCGTGTGGGCGACCGGGTACCGGCAGGACTACGGCTGGCTCCACGGAAAGGCGGTCGACGATCGGGGCAAGCCCCGCCAGCAGCGCGGCGTCTCCGCCGAGGCCGGCGTCTACTTCCTCGGATTGCCCTGGCAGTCCCGCCGCGGCTCGAGCTTCATCTGGGGTGTCTGGCACGACGCCGGCTACGTCGCGGACCACATCGCCATCCAGCGGACTTACGCGGCCCACACGACCGGGCCCGCGCCGATCACCGGGCGCACGGCCGAGCCGAACGACACCATCCGCGACGAGTCCCTCGCGATCGCCCAGACCGGAGCAGCACGATGACCACGCACACCCGCATCCGTCCGTTCAACACCAGAGACACGTACCCTGAGCAGAACCTCGCCAACGACCTCTGCCAGGCCGTCGTCGCGAACGGCGTCGTGTACCTCCGCGGCCAGATCGGGCAGGACCTCGAGACCCGCGAATCGGTCGGCATCGGTGACGTCGAAGCGCAAACCGAGCAGGCGATGGCGAACATCGCGATGCTCCTCGAAGAGGCCGGCGGCACGCTCGAGGACATCGTCAAGGTGACCGTCTACCTCGTCGACGTCCGCTACCGCGAGACGGTGTACCGGACGATGGGCAAGTGGCTCGTGGGCGTCTTCCCGGTCTCGACCGGGATCGTCGTGCACTCGCTCGCCCGCCCCGAGTGGCTCGTCGAGATCGACGCCACCGCGGTCCTGTCGTGACCTTCTCCCTCGCCGTCCGCGACGCGGAAACGGGGTCCTTCGGCTCCGTCATCTGCTCGTCCTCCCCCGCGGTCGCTGCCCGGTGCGTCCACCTCCGCGACGGCGTCGGCGCTGTGCACTCGCAGAACATCACCGACCCACGGCTAGGCCGCCGGGTCCTCGACATCATGGAAGGCGGCTCCGCCGCCGACCACGCCGTCGACCGCGTGGTCACGACCGACGCGACCGCCCCCTACCGGCAGCTCGTCGCGGTCGACGCGGCAGGCCGCACCGCGGTCCATTCGGGCGAACGCGCGCTCGGCATCGTTGCCTCCCACAGAGGCGAGGGCGCCGCGGCCGCGGGCAACATGCTCGCGACCCCGGAGGTCCCGCGAGCCCTCGTCGAGGGCTGGGATCGCGCCTCCGGCTCCCTCGAGGAGCGCCTCCTCACCGCGTTCGCCGCGGCAATGGCCGAGGGCGGCGAAGCCGGCCCCGTGCACAGCGCCGGGTTGACGGTCGTCAGCGGACACGGATGGCGCACCACGGACCTCCGCGTCGACTGGAGCGACGACCCGCTCGCCGACCTGCGGGCACTCCTCGCGGTCTGGCTCCCGCAGCGCGACGACTACATCGTCCGCGGCCAGGACCCAGCACGCTCCCCCGGATACGGAGTGCCCGGTGACGACCGCTGACGTCGACCGAGCGAAACGTGAACTCCGCGTGACCACGGAACGCGGTCACGGGCAGCTCGTGGCGCTCGCGGACCGCATCCACGCACACCCCGAGATCGCCTGGGAGGAGCACCGCGCTGCCGCCTGGGTCGCCGGTGCGCTCGACGCCACCGGGTTCACGACGACGGTCGGCGCGTTCGGGCTCGACACGGCCGTTCACGCCACGATCGGCACAGGGGGCCACCGCATCGCGCTCGTCGCGGAGTACGACGCGCTCCCCGGCCTCGGGCACGCGTGCGGACACAACCTCATCGCCGCGTCATCCGTCGGCGCGGCAATCGCACTCGCCCGCGTCGCCGACGACCTCGACCTCACCGTCGAGCTGTACGGCACCCCCGCCGAGGAGGGAGGCGGCGGCAAGATCGAGATGCTCGACCGCGGCGCGTTCGCCGGCGTCGACCTCGCCATGATGGTCCACCCCGCGCCCGTCGACGTCGCCGATGCCCGCCCGTTCGCCGTGACGCACTCGCACATCGCCTACGACGGCGTCGCCGCGCACGCCGGCGCGTACCCGGACCAGGGCGTCAACGCCAACGACGCCTTCGTCGTCGCGCAGGTGGCCATCGGGCTCCTGCGACAACAGCTCCCGGCCGGGACGCGCGTCCACGGCATCCAGACCGTCGGTGGCATGGCGCCCAACGCGATCCCGGCCCGCACCGAGGGGCGCTGGTACGTCCGCGCGGAGACCCTCGCCCAGCTGCTCGAGGTCGAGGAACGCGTGCTGCGCTGCTTCGAGGCGGGTGCGGTCGCCTCCGGCGCGAGGCTCACCGTCACGCCCGAGAGCCAGCCGTACTCGGAGTTCCGGACGGCCGATTCGGTCCTCGCGTCGTACGTCAAGAACGCGACGGCCCTCGGTCGCCGGTTCACTACCGGCGACGCGGCGGCGCGCATGAACCGCGCGTCCACCGACATGGGGAACGTGTCGCAGCGGGTCCCTGCCATCCACCCGTACATGGGTCTGGAGGCTCGTGGTGCGTCCAACCACCAGCCCGAGTTCGCCGCCGCGTGCATTGGACCGAGCGCCGCAGCATTGGTCCGGGATGCTGCCGTCGCACTCAGTTGGACCGCCGTCGACCACGTCACGGCGAAGCTGACGAGACCACTTGAAGCGAATGCCTAGTCCCACGAGCCAAGAGCCTCATCCGAATCCCTGTCCTGAGCCGAGGGAGGCTGAATGCTCGGTCCCAAGCGCTTCTCTTGGTTCAGCGAATGCGGGTGCCGGCACTGACGATCCGCCGCATGGTCTCGTGGGGCAGCTCGAGCATGCTGACCACGGCCGTGGCGTTCAAGGTGGCGACAGCGTTGACAAGCCGGTCTGCGTCGCCGGTATCAAGCTCAAGGGACTGCTGCAGGTTCCGTTGACTCCTGACCTGTGAGGACGTGGTCCTCGCTGGAAGGATATCGATCATGGCCAAGCCGTATCCAGAGGAGTTCCGGCGCGACGTGATCGCGGTCGCGCGTCGGGGCTAAATCCCGTTGACGCAGGTCGCGAATAACTTCGGGATGTCCGAGGGGACGTCGATGACGGCGTCAAGTCCGGCGTCACGCGTGTGGAGAACGCGGAGCTGAGGGAGTTGCGGAAACAGAACCGGCTGCTGGAGCCGGAGAACGAGATCCTCCGCTGTGCTGCCGCCTATCTGCCCCAGGCACACCTCCCAAAATGACTCTTCTATGCCTGTTGTCAAGCGGTGCTGGCGTTCAGCTGGCGGAGGATTTGGCGGCTGATGTAGCGCTTGAGGTTGCGGCGGATCTCGCGGCTGCTTTTCCCGCTGGCTCGTGATCGGTCGACGTATGAGCGGGTGCTCGGGTCGCAGCTCATGCGCGTTCTGGCGATGACGTCGAGGGCTCGGTTGAGCTGGCGGTCACCGGATCGGCTCAGGCGATGTCGGGTCGTATTGCCGGACGACGCCGGGAGTGGCGCGACGCCGCCTAGCGCGGCGAACGCGGCTTCGTTCCTGACCCGGCCCGGGTGCGAGTAGGCGCAGATGATGATTGCCGCGGTGACGGGGCCGACGCCGATGGTGGCCTGCAGTCCCGGCGCGAGCTCGTCGGCGAGTTCTAGGAGAGATGCCCGGTTCTCGGCGAGCTGATGGTCGCCGGCCTTGATCGCGGCCGCGAGCCGTTGGCTTCCTGGCGTGCGATCGCCGTCACCGTGTCGTCACTCGCCCGGGCCCGCCAACTGTGGATCTCTTCGAGCTGACGTGCTGTGATCGGTCGGCGGACGTCGAGTTCGAGGTCGATGATGCGAAGGAGCGCGGTGAGAGCATTGCGGTTCGCCGTTCGTTGCCCGTCGATCAGGCGCCGTGCGGCGAGGAGCACCCGCAGCGCTTGCCGCTTGCCGCCCGCTCGAGGTTGCGAGATGTTGTCCTCGTTGCGGGCCAGGGCGTATCGGGCTGCCGCCTCCGCGTCGATCGGATCGGACTTCCCACCGTGCGCACAACTGCGTCTGGAGGGTGGTCGGATCTCACCGACAGGGATGTGCTCGCGCTGCAGCGCGTCGGTCAGTTTCGCGCCGTATGACGAAGTGCCCTCGACTGCCGCGAAGACGCGTCCGCGCTCGGTGCGACGTCTGATCCACACGACCGCACGCCGCATACCCGCGGCGCTGCTCGGGAAGGCTTCCGTCCCGGCCACAATGCCCGTCGCTGCGGTGACGATGGTGAAGGTGTGGGATCGTACGTGCGTATTGACGCCGACGACGTAGTCGAAGTGTTCCGCGATCTTGCCCATTCCGTGCCTGCTTCCTTTCGTGCTGGTCGAGGCCTGCAGGGTCACGTGAAGACAGTTCTGTAATGAGTCACATCGGGAGCGGCGGACGCTCTTCTGATTAGGTCATCCAGGTGGGCAGGCCGATGCCCGACGCCGCTCGTGGACGAGTCATTTTGAGGACACCGCGGCTGCGGGTCGGACATACCCGGAGTCACACGGGCAGCGTCGGGGATCAGCCTGTCCGCCGGCCTCGGACCAGCCGGAAACCATTACAGAGATACCCGCTGGTCCTTGAACTCGCCGCCGACCGGATCCCGGTCGCGGTGACCTGCCGAGTGCTGGGCTTCACGAAGTAGGCGTTCTATGCCTGGCGGAAAGACCCAGTGAGCCGCCGCGATTGGCAGAATGCGCACCTGACCGAAGCCGTCGATGCGCACCGCGACGGCCCGACATCCGGATACCGATTCATCGCCGACGACCTCACTGCCACCGGCCAGCTGACGAAGGCGCGCGTCTCTTAGTGACGCGCACCTCGGGCGGCCATGTCAGCAGCCCTCGACAGCGACAGGTACAGGACGGCCCGCAGCGCATTGACGACATCGGACGGGACCACAGGTTGTGGGCCCGTCCGATGTGCTGGGCTGGTTAGCCGCGGCTGCTTCGTGGGTCGTTGCCGGGGGCGATGGTGTCCTTCGCGCGGATCTGCCCGTTGCGGCCGTGGACGTTGAGCTCGCCACCGCCGGCGTTGCCGATGATCTGCCGTCCGCGGTTGATGGCGTCGGCCTGCGTGCTGGTGTGTGCGGAGGCACGGGATGCGCCGCCTGCCTTGACATCCCATCCGCCGTTGGGGTTCTTCACGACGTGTCGGTCGTTGCTGTTGGTCACGATGTTCTTCTTTCTGTTCTGCCGCGTGTGCGCGGCGCGGTGGTGGTCGGCGGTGTGGGTCCCGCCGACCACCGTTGAGGGGTGGAGTGCTTACGCACCGGTGGCGCCGCCAGCGTTCATCTGCACGTTGGTCGCGGCTCGTTGGGCGTTGGCTTGCGAGGTGAACGCCTCACCGGACGCTGCGACCTTGTTGCTGGAGCGCCATGCCCGCCACCGCCACGAGCCGGCGGTGTCGAGGTACACGTCGTACCGGGCGGTGAGCGCGCCGACCTTGAACGCCGATGCGGCGCGCTGAGCGTTCGTGGAGGTCACGAACGTCTCTCCCGCCCAGGCGACCATCTCGCCGTTGCCTGCGTAGAGCCACCAGGACCACTGCGCGTTCTGGGTGGGCTGAATCGAAAAACGGAGGGACACTGTGCCCGCTCCTTCCATTGTCGGCAGGGTGAGCCCTGCGGAGGGAGCCGCCGGTGTTGGCGGCGGAGGAAGATCAGTCACGATGGACGTGACTGTGATTCGTCGGCTCGACAGATGGAGCCGTCACGAAGACATCCGGGGCGCGTTTCGACACGCGCAAACCCGACCGCGAAACCCGCACGTTCGCGCGATGCGTGACAACGGGGGCGTCTTCGTGGGTACAGTGAGGGCTCAACCGGTGAGGGTGACCATGTGGTGGCTCCAATCTGGTTCTGGAACACGGTGAGCGCTTCGGCCTAGGAAACTTGGGCGCGCATCGTGTTGTGACAGCCCTCGACCGGAAGACCCGGTCGGGGGTTTGTTCGTTGTGCGGGCCGGTGGATGACCTCACACAAACGACACTACATCTAGTGCGCGACAGCGGGACCGACCACAAGGGAAAGTGTTACAGCCGTGTAGTTCTCCACAGTGTCCTCCACAACGTGGACTGTTCTGTGTACCCCGGGATTCTGCGGATCAGGACGTCTCCACCGACGCTCCTCCACATCTTGTGGACGAGACCCTCAACGCTTGTAGACACCCCTCTTCGGCGTGTCGCGAGTCGCGCCGCCTGTCCGGCTCCTCCAGTTCCTAGCCAGGCTCGACTCCTCCAGCTTCGTACGCCGAGGGCACCTAATGCCTCGACGAAGTACAGACCTCACCGGCCACGGCCTTGACATCCTTCCCGCCTGGCCTCGGCTCGATGCGGTCGTGGAACGACTCTCTATCGGCACGGCAACGGACATCCGCTTGGCCTTCGGTAGGCCACCGGATGTTGCCGCTGCTTTCGTCGGATTCGCGCCACTGCGAATCATGCGGGAGCACTTCCCCGGCGCTGCCGTCCTCGCCGACTGCACCAAACTGGTCCCCCGTTGGGATCGCAACCCGCGACACCTACCCGGGAAGCCTGACGATCTTTGAGGGCCGGGATCACGGTATTTGTGGCAGCACGACCGTCCCTGCCTGCAGCGGCGGCGGTTTTCACGTCAAGCTGAGCGCTCGGCTCCCACAATCAGCCTGCGGCCCGTCCGTCGAAGCGACAACCCGCGTTCCTCTAGCACTCTGATTGCCGCCGCGGTGTTCGTGTCGCACCTCGCCCCGTCCGTGTTCGGGAGCCACTGATCGGCCGCTGGACGCCCGCGACGAGACAGCGGTCCGGAATGCTGTTCGTCGTCATCGCCGCGGCATGCCCGACCACCGCAATCGGTGTATCGAACGCGGTTCTACCGAACAGCCTTGTTTTCTATGGACAGGAACCCGTGGTCGAGGAAGCCGACGATCCAGGTGAGGCTTGGGTCGACGTCGGTGGCCATCTGGAACCCGCCGGAGGCCTCGATCGTGGCGAAGCCGTGGAGGACGCTGCGGAGCATCCGGAGCGCGTGGACCTCGTCGGCGGGGTCGAGTGTGTACCCGTGCAGGGCGGCCGCGAACGATCCGAGCGTTCGGTCGAGCGCGATGGCGAGCGGGTCGTGCGGGCCGTCCGGGCGGATCCCGACGGTCGCGTCGTAGCGGCCGGGGTGCCGACGGACGTAGCTGCGGACGGTTTGCGCTGCAGCGCCGAGCGCGTCCCGCCCCGAGCGTCCCTGCAGGGCGTCACGGAGCTCGTCGCCGAGCTCGTCGGCAGCGAGGATCGCGATGCGCCGGGTCAGGTCGGCGATCCCCTCGACGTGCTTGTACAGGGACGGCGTCTTCACCCCGAGGCGAGCGGCGACGGCGTTCATCGCGAGACCGGCGAGCCCTTCTTCATCGGCCAGCGTTGCTGCGGCGGCGGTCACGGTCCCCGCGTCGAGTCCTGCCCTAGGCACGGTGGCCCCCGTCCAGCGGGAGGGTCCGAGTGAGGAACGGCAGGGTCAGCTCGAGGACCGCCGCGGGGGTCTCGGTGTGCGGGTAGTGCCCGGCGCCGTCGATCACCGCGAGTTCGCCGATGCCGTCCGGCAGGTCCGCGAGGATCCGCTCGCCCTCGGCCCGCGGGTCCGCCCAGTCCGGGTCGGCGCTGCCCTCGATCACCAGGACGGGTCGGCGGACGTCCCCGAGCACGGCGCCGGCGTCGGCGGGCGATGTCCGGGTCATCGCGCGGAGGACCGCCATCCGCTCGGGTCGACGGAGCGTGGTCTCGATGCGTCCTCGTTCACCGATCCAGTCCGCGGGCTTGGTCGGTACCGCGACGTCGAGGTAGGCGAGCCAGCCGGACAGGCTTCCGGTGGCCATCACCCGGGCGAGCTGCACGGTTCCGGCCCGGTGCCGCCGGTTGCGCAGCAGGCCGCCGAGGTCGATCGATTGCTTCCGGGTGAAGGGCGCGAGTTCCACGACGCCGGCGACGACGTCGGCTGCGGTCGCTGCCGCGATGCTGGCCGCGCCACCACTGATCGACTGCCCGATGATGACCGCGGGACCGCCGAGGTGGCGGATCACGGCGACCAGGTCGCGTGCGATGTCGGCGCGCTCGTACGAGGGCCACCCGGTGCTCGAGTCACCGCAGCCGCGGAGGTCGACGTTAGCGACCCGGTAGCCGGCCGCGACCAGGCCGGGGACGAGGAAGCGGTAGGAGTGGCGGCTGTCGCCCATGCCGTGCGCGAGGACCACGAGCGGTCCCTCGCCGGTCAGGTCGTACGCGATGGTGCCGCCGATGGTGTGCAGGTGCTCAGTCATGTGATCCTCCTGGCTAATGGGATTAGCCCAAAGCTAACAGCATTAGCCAGGAGGATCAAGCGCAGGCACCGGTCGCCCCTGCGCAATTGGTAAGCCCCATGCCCGCCGTGCCGGCACTACGACGCACCACCTATGCATCCGCTGCACCAGCACTCGCGCACACGGCGGCTGCGGGGCGTCGAGCGTCGAGCGTCGAGCGTCGAGCGCAATCGTCCTCAACCTCCGTAAGGTGAAGCCTGCCAGCGCCGGTCAGATGATCCGCCGTCGCCGTCCCCGCGCCCGATTCGTCGAGCACAACGGCCGCCGCACTCGCCGCAGAGCATCCGTCAGCGTGACGACGGCCCCTGATACGACCTGACGGTGATATCGGCGGTATCGAAGTCCGGCGCCAAACCATCGAGCTCGATCGTCGCAGAGTCGCCGGCGGCAAGGTCGAAGTAGTTGTCCGACGCTTGCATCTCGTTCCATGGGGAGGCTATTGAGACCTGGTAGGTGAAGACAGTCGCGGTAACCGTCACGGCGGCACTTGTCGGCCCGGTTCGGCGGACACGGAAGCTGAGGTCGCCGTGCTCAAGGTCAAGATCTCGGACCTCGCCCGCGAAGTATCGGTTGGTTGGGAACGAGCCGTCTGCGCTCGTCGCCCACGCCACCTCTCCGTGCCGGAGGGTCTCCGACTGCGCCCACACTCGCTGCGACGCGCCGGCCTCAACCTCGAACGTCATCGAGGTGTCAACGCGCTTCTGCCCGTGCGAGTCCTCGACCGAGATCGAGACGGTTCCGGTCGTCACTTCCCGGCTGCTGTTGCTCACCCAAAGCTCGAGACCGGCCGACGTCTCCACGAACGACGCGACGATTGGCGCGAAGACGCGCTTCATCGCGTAGTAGCTGGCCTTCGGCACCGCGTCGAAGTCGATGACTGACCAGCTGAACCCGGGCCAGACGTCGTTGAACTGCCACCACAAAGTTCCGCTGCAGTGCGGCTGGCGTCGACGGAAGTGCTCGATGCCGAACTTCAAGCCCTCTGCTTGAGCGGCCATCGTGGCGTCGACGTACTCGCGCATCGTCCTTGGGATGCCGGTAGAGATCCGAAGGAGCGCGTCGCCCTTGTCCTTCGGGCGGTCCTTCATGTGCGCGTCGAAGGACTCACTGTGGATATCGAGGCTGTCGGCCTCAATCCATCGTTCGAGGGTCTCAAGCGCAGGCGAGGCGTGAATACCAAACTCGCTGATGAACTTTCCATGGTCGTTCGCGTACCGACGGTAATGCGCCGCCTGTCCGGGATCGGAGTAGGGCCCGCCTCCGGCGCCCATGTCAGTGCCATGCCAGACCTCCCACGAGTGACGATCGCCGTCAAGGACGCCGTTCACCGCCATCCAGCCCTCGCCGAGGTCGTCGCCGTAGGGGCTGCCTGGCCAGTAGGGCACTCCGCCGTCGAGCGTTTCGACGATCGACGGGAGCAAATCGTGGAAGAACTGCCGTCCCCATTCGCCCTCCTCGTAGTCCTGGAAGGCGAAGCCATGAAGCATGTGCACCTCGTTGTTGCCGGACCACAGGGCGATGCTCGCGCGGTTCCGGAGCCGCGAAACTTGATAGCGCGCTTCCGCGTCCACCTCTGCGCGCAGGGTCGGGTCGGCTTCGGGGTAGTCAGTGCAGGCGAACATGAAGTCCTGCCAGATCAGTACGCCAAGTTCGTCGGTGAGCGCGTAGAACGCGTCTGCTTCGTAGATTCCTCCGCCCCAGACCCGCAGCATGGTGATGTTCGCATCGCGGGCCCGCTCGAGTAGGGTCCGGTATCGGTCGTCGGTGACGGATCCGACGAGGAGATCCGCCGGAAGCCAAGCGGCCCCACGGGCAAACACAGGGAACCCGTTGAGGACGAAGCGGAAGAGCTGTCCGCCCTCCGGATCTGGGGACCGGTCGAGCGTCACTGTTCGGAGTCCGATGCGGTCTCGCACACGGTCGAGCGCTGCACCGTTCGCATCGAGGAGCTCGACCTCGACGTCATACAGCGCGGGCGTACCGAGGTCGTGGGTCCACCAGAGTTCCGGCTCCGGAACAATCACGGTGGTTCCTCCGCGGCCGGTGTGGATTGGGAACCGAGCGGTTGTCTCGCGCCCGTTCGGTGACGTCATCCGGACGAGGACTTCCGCGTCGGTGTCGTCGGCACGTTCCACCTCAGCCCGAATGGTGAGGTGCGCGCCGCGTTCGTCGATGTGGTCAGTCCGGACGTGGTGGCCGCTGAGAGTGGGGCCATCAATGCTGATGAGGTCGACGGGGCGCCAGATGCCGATCGATGGCACACGCGGGCCGAAGTCCCATCCCCAGGAGCACACTGCCTTTCGCCGGAGCGTCGACAGCGCGTGCATCTCGGACATCCCGCCGCTTGCGGGAACGTCCGACTGTTCGGTCGATCCGGTGAGCACAGCCGCGAGCCGCTGCTCGAGCAGGGTCGCTGGTGCAGGAGGGACGAGCCCGGCGAGCGGCGGGAGAAACCGGACTAGGAGTTCGTTGTCCGCTCGGATCAGCGCACCCACCTCGAACGAGGCTGGACGGAACATGTTTTCGTGGTGGCCGAGGTGCACTCTGTTCAACCAGACGTCAGCGACCGTGTCGAGCCCGTGGAACACGAGTGCGAGCTCCTCGGGGCTCGCGTCCTTCCCGAAGGTGAACGTCGTTCGGTACCACCACGCCCGCTCCTCCACCCATCGGACTGCTTCTTCGTTCCGGTCTCGGTACGGGTGTGGGATCCTCCCGCTGGCGATGAGAGCTTCGTGTACGCCGCCCGGGATACTTGCGGCGATCCAACCATCCCGCTCAGATACCTCGTCGATCGAGGCATGCAGATCGGTATCGATGATCTCGAAGTCGTGCAGGCTCGTCGTGCTCTTGGACATGCTGTGCTTCTTCCTCGGCGTCGTCGCCGTCATGTGGTTCGGACTACCTGCTGCGGAGGTCCGACTGAATTGGAGTTCAGATCTTTGAATTGCTGCGCTGCCCGTCGAGCACCGCGGCCACCGCTAGCGCTCGAACCGACCGCGGGGGGATGATCGGGGCGTTCGACCGCAGCAGCGTGGATGTTGGCGAGGTCGGCCGCGCCGACGACACCGGCGTCGTTGACGAGTTCGGCGATCACGAAGTCCGGCTCCGGGTGGTAGCCGCGGGCCGGCAGGTTGTTGAGGTAGGCCTGCTTGATCGGGTCGAGCAGCCGGTCCCCCGCGCTGGCGACGCCGCCGCCGAAGACGAAGAGCTGCGGGTCGAGCACGGCGGACAGCGAGGCGCAGGCCTCGCCGAGGTGCCGGCCGAGGCGTCGCAGCGCCGCGAGGGCACCCGGGTCGTCGGCCAGGATCAGGTCGCCGACGATGTGGCCGTCGAGTTCGCCGCCGTTGGCCGCACGCGCGTCGGCGAGGGCTGAGCCGATGCCGCCGGCGTCCGCGACGTCGTTCGCCATGCGCTGCAGGGCACGACCGGAGCCGTACTGCTCGATGCAGCCGCGGGCGCCGCAGCCGCACGGGAGGCCGTTCGGCACGATCCGGAGGTGGCCGATCTCGCCACCGGTGCCGAAGCCCCCGCGGAACAGCCGGTCCTCGGTGACGATCGCACCGCCGACGCCGGTCCCGATCGTCAGCATGGTCATGTCGGACACGAGCCGACCGGCACCGAAGCGGAACTCCGCCCAGCCCGCCGCGTTGGCGTCGTTGTCGACGGTGATGTGCAGGTCACCGATGCGCTGCTGCAGCTTTTGGCGCAGCGGCTCGTTCCGCCACCGGATGTTCGGCGTGTAGTAGACGATCGACTGCGAGGCGTCGATGAAGCCCGGCGCGGCGACGCCCACCGCGCTGACCTCGTTCGCGGCGCGCAGTCGCGAGACCATCGCGACGACGTCGTCGAGCATGGCGTCCGGGTCCGCAGCGTTGGTGGCCACCCGGTCCTCGGCGACGATCTCGCCCAGTTCCGTGACGACCGCTCCCGCGATCTTGGTGCCCCCGATGTCGATTCCGATGGCGTGCACGGTCCGGTCTCCGATCAAGGCTTCGCGGTGCGGGCCGGTGCCTGGCCAGCGCGCAGCGACGTCAGGAACGGCGCGCTGGCCAGACTCGCGGGCAATCGTGGTCGGCGGAAGCCGACAGAGACACAACAACCCACGATCCTGGCGACTCCGCTTCAAGCGGGGTCTCACGACGACGGTACCGCAATCTTGGCTCGTGACAAGCCTGAAAGATGCAAGTCCGACCGAGCCGAACCTAGGCGGTTGACCTCCCAAGCCTTAGCACGAGCCATCCACTTGCGTCTCGGCTGTTGCGAAGGCTCGAACAACGCGCTAGTTTCGCTGGCACGCAGTTAGCACGAGCCAAGGTCGGACCGTTGCTGCGCTCAGAAGGAGGCCGTCGATGGCGACGAACATTCCCGCCCACCCGTACACAACAGCGACGCCGGTCCAACGCGTCAGCTCCTGGTACCTTGGCGCCCTCGGGCTTGCCCAGTTCGGTATCTTCGCTGCAATCCTGACGCCGGTGATCGTGAGCATGCAGCTCAAAGCGCAGGAGATCAACCCGGAGAATCCCGCGGCTGTCGTGGGTCTCGTGCTCCCGATCGGCGCGTTCGGTGCACTCATCGGCAATCCGATCTTCGGTGCGCTAAGCGACCGCACGCGCACCCGATGGGGCCGTCGCAAGCCCTGGCTCGCCGGCGGCATCATCGGCTTGCTGCTCGGACTTGTGTGGATTTCCTTTTCCACCAGCGTTCCGATGCTGGTCGTCGCATGGCTCGTGAGCCAGCTGGCGTCGAACGCCGCGTCCGCCGCACTCGTTGCGAGCTTCGCGGACAACGTGCCCGAGGAGCAGCGGGGTCGCGCGTCGAGCATCCTGGCACTTGCCCAGAATGTGTCGGTCCTCGGCGGTGTCTACGGCGCCGTGTACTTGGTGAACAACCTCCCGATCCTGTTCATTGTGCCCGGCCTCGTCGGCGTCGCTGCGGTGGCCGTCTACGTCTTCGTTACCCCGGACCGCCTCCCGGAGATCGAACCGCGGCAGTTCTCCTTCGGACGACTGCTCGGGACGTTTTGGACGAACCCGATCAAGTACCCGGACTTTGGTCTGGCATGGTGGTCGCGCTTCCTGATCACGTTCGCCAGCTACATGTTCACCACGTACCGCCTCCTCTACATGGAGGACCACCTGCACCTGCCGACGCAGACCGCGGTCGCCGCGGTCGCGAACGGTGTTGGCATCTACACGGCCGCGCTCCTCGTCGGAACCGTCTTCTCGGGATGGCTCTCCGACAAGCTCCGTCGCCGGAAGATCTTCGTTGGTGGATCCACGTTCATCTTCGCTATCGGGCTCGTCGTGCTGGCCTTTGCGAACAGCGTCGGCCACTTCTACGTCGCCGAAGCGATCATGGGCTTCGCCTTCGGTATCTATGCCGCGGTCGACACCGCGCTTGTGATCGACGTGCTACCGGACCGAAGCAAGCCGGGCAAGGACCTTGGCGTCCTCAACATCGCCAACTCCCTGCCGCAATCCATCGCTCCGGCTCTCGGCCTCGCGCTGCTTGGTCTCGGAGCAAGCGCCGGCGACAACTACGTCGCGCTGGTGTGGGGCGCTGGCATCATCGCGGTGCTCGGCGCGCTCATTGTCATCCCCATTAAGGGTGTGCGTTGACCTCGCACGCCTCCGCACCACGCCTGAGGAACATGCATGACTGACGAACAAACGACGGTCCCTGCCCGGGAGCTCCTTCCCGGGCAGGTGTCCCGTATCCGCATCCACGACACGATGACAGGGACCTCCCACACCGTGTTCGAGAGCAGCACGACACTGTTCGAGGCGCCGAACTGGACGCGCGAGGGCAACCTGATCGTCAACGGCCAGGGCGCCCTGTGGACGATGCCGTCGAATGGTTCGGAGCAACCGCAACCCATCGAGATCGACGGTATCCCTGATCTCAACAACGACCACGTCCTACATCCGTCGCACGAGAGCATCTTCATCTCGGCGAACGACTTCCAGTTGTACGAGGCTCCAATCACGGGCGGGTCGGCCCGCCGAATCACCGCCGCAGACGGCGCGCTGTACTTCCTGCACGGCGTGACCCCCGACGGCGAAACCCTTGCCTACGTCCGGCTCGAGCCAGCCGATGGTGACTGGTGGGCGAGTGCGACAATCCACGAGATCGGCATCGACGGAACGGGTGACCGCGCTGTCACGACGCATCCCGGACCCGCGGATGGCCCCGAGTACTCCCAAGACGGTCGATGGGTGTACTTCAACACTGAGCAATTCGAGAAGGGCCGGGCACAGATTGCGCGCATCCGTCCGGACGGCAGTGAGTTGACGCAGCTCACCTTCGACGAACGCGTCAACTGGTTCCCGCACCTCGCACCCGTCGGCGGACTCGCCGTGTACCTCAGCTTCCCCGAGGGCACTGCAGGTCACCCCGCCGACAAGGCCGTACGCCTGGTGCTCGTCCGAGACAACGATTGGCAAAACGGCACCGTCGTCGAGGAGTTCAACGGCGGGCAGGGGACGATCAACGTCAACAGCTGGTCCCCCGACGGCACCGCTTTCGCCTACGTCGACTATCCGCTCACCACAGGACAGGACTGAACGATGATCGAGGACGCACCCGACAAGCTCGCCGTGCTGCAGGCTGAGGACGCCGAGCTCCGCTTCACGAGCTTCGTGCACGACGACGCGTTGGCCGTCGGCCTGAAGCTGATCGATCTCGCTCGCTCGCGGGGGCTGACCATCTCGAGCTCGGTTTGGCTCGGCGAACAGCTCGTCTTCCAAGGGGCACTCGCGGGCACGACCGCCGACAACGACAGCTGGATGAATCGGAAGGTCGCCGTCGTACGCCGGTTCGACAAGGCATCGTTGTTCGTGGCCGAGCAACTCGCCGCGTATGGCATCACTGACCCGGCCGCTGCTCGCATGGTCGATCCCATGCTCTACGCCTTCAACGGCGGCGCT
Organism: Curtobacterium sp. USHLN213; assembly: GCF_037144815.1. Taxonomy (NCBI): domain Bacteria; kingdom Bacillati; phylum Actinomycetota; class Actinomycetes; order Micrococcales; family Microbacteriaceae; genus Curtobacterium; species Curtobacterium sp. USHLN213. Next base: position 89,401 of record NZ_JBBCYQ010000007.1, read on the forward strand.
GTGCCGATCAGGATCGGCGCGACCCAGGTAGGGGTTGTCGCCGCCTCGGGCGTCAACGACTACGTCGAGCACGATCTAGCCGTCGAAGCGCTTCGGGCGCACCTCGCGCGCTGATCGTACAAGCCGACGGACGGGAGGCGCGGTGCCAGCGGGCACCGCGCCTCCCGTCCGTTCATGGTCAGGCCGACACGACCTACTGTTCCTGGATGCCCTACTGGTTACTGAACGCCGCGTCGAACGAAGCCTCCGGCTGCGGCCAGAGCAGCGACCGGATGTGCCCGACCGCTTCGGCGGCACCGTGCAAGCGCTCCATGCCGGCGTCCTCCCACTCGATCGAGATCGGCCCGGTGTACCCGATGTGCCGCAGGGCGCGGAAGGCGTCCTCCCACGGGACGTCGCCGTGCCCGGTCGACACGAAGTCCCAGCCGCGGCGCGGATCGCCCCACGGCAGGTGCGACCCGAGGATGCCCTGGCGGCCGGACGCCGGACGGATCCGGGTGTCCTTGCAGTCGACGTGGTGGATGCGGTCCGCGAAGTCGGTGATGAACCCGACCGTGTCGATGCCCTGCCACGCCATGTGCGACGGGTCCCAGTTGAACCCGAACGCGGCGCGGTGGTCGATGGCCTCGAGCGCGCGGACGCTCGTCCAGTAGTCGTAGGCGATCTCGGACGGGTGGACCTCGTGGGCGAACCGGACGCCCTCGCCGTCGAAGACGTCGAGGATCGGGTTCCACCGGTCCGCGAAGTCCTGGTAGCCGGCGTCGATGACGTCCTGGCCGACCGGCGGGAACATCGCGACGTACTGCCAGATGCTCGACCCGGTGAACCCGACGACGGTGTCCACGCCCATCTTCCGGGCGACCCGGGCCGCGCGCTGCATGTCGGCGGCCGCGCGCTGCCGGACGCCCTCGCCGTCGCCGTCGCCCCAGATCGCCGGGCGGACGATGGCTTGGTGGCGGAAGTCGATCGGGTCGTCGCACACGGCCTGCCCGGCGAGGTGGTTCGAGATCGCCCAGACACCCAAGCCGTGCCGGTCGAGGACCTCCAGGCGCGAGCGCAGGTAGGCGTCGTCCTCGTCGGCGCGCGCGAGGTCGAGGTGGTCACCCGAGGCGGCGATCTCGAGGCCGTCGTACCCCCACTCGGCGGCGAGGCGTGCGACCTCCTCGAAGGGCAGGTCGGCCCACTGTCCGGTGAACAGGGTGACCGGGTTGGTCGTGGTCATGCTGCCTCCGTCGTCGAGGTCTCTGCAGTGAGGGTGTCGTTTAGTGGGTGCTCGATCGCCGTGCGGTCGCCGGTGCGCGCGCTCCCGAGCACGGCGTCGACGAGTTCCAGCGATCGGACGCCGTCCTCGACGGTGGGGAGACCGTCCGGAACAGCGCCGCGGACGGCCGCGTACGAATCGGCGATGAACGCTGCAAATGCGTCCGTCCACCCCTGGGGGTGCCCCGGCGGCGTGCGGTTCAGTCGAGCCTGGTCTGCCGACACCGTTCCCTCTCCGCGGTGCAGGATCGTCGAACCGTTTTCGCGGCCGAGCCACACAGATTCGGGCTGTTCCTGATTGAAGACGGCGGAGCCTTCGGACCCGTCGATCTCGAACCAGAGACGGTTTTTCCGCCCGGCTGCAACCTGCGAGATGACCGTGTTCGCGAGGTACCCATGGTCGGAGAGGAAGGTGACCACCGCTGTGTCCTCGGTTTGTACCCGGACGCGTTCTGCCGCGTGCTCGCCCGTGGCGTCGCCTCCAAATGAAGCACCCCCGGCACGAGGATCGGGTCGATCCGCGTAGGCGATCGACGTTCGGGCGTGCAGCTCAGTGAAGCGACTGCCGGTAACGAATTCTACGAGGTCGCACCAGTGCGTGCCGATGTCCGCGAACGCTCGCGAGGGGCCGCCGATGGCCGGGTCAACCCGCCAGGTGGAAGCTTCCGGGGAGACCAACCAGTCCTGCAGGTAGGAGCCGTGCACGGTGAGGACTCGCCCGAAGACTCCGCTCTGGATTCGCGCGCGGATCTCGCGGACAAGCGGGTGGTACCGGTACACGTACGGCACGGTGGATATCGTCCCGGCTCGGCGGACTGCATCAGCGAGCGCCCGGGCATCCGACAGCGTCGTCGCGACAGGCTTCTCAACAATGGTGTGCAGACCCGCATCGGTGGCTGCGATCGCGTAGGAGACGTGGGTGTCGTTCGGCGTGCAGATGTGCACGACGTCCGGCCGGTCGTTGATCAGTTCCTCAACCGAGCTGTATCCGACGGGGACGTTCCAGTCGTCGGCGGTCTGTCGCGAGCGTTCCGCAGTCGAGCCGAGGACTCCGATAACCTGTGCGCTCGCGTCACGGGCGCCGCGGAGGTGCGCCGCAGCGATCATCCCTGTGCCGATGATCGCGGCGCGGACCGGGGCGGTCATCGCGCGGCCTCGGCGAGCGCTCGGTCGTGCGCATCCGCTATCTGGGCCCTGGCAGTGTCAATCGTTTCGAGCACCGCGACGGTTTCGTCAATGGTGTGCAGTGGCGACTCCGTACGGCCGTCTCCGACGAAACGGGCGAGCGCCGTGGCTTCCCACGACAAGGCGTCGAAGCCCTGGACACCGGTCGGGTCAGCCCAGTGGAGCACCGTCGATCCGTGCTCGGCGCCCCACACCTTCAGCGTCGTGGGTGCGTAGAACACGCCGTCGAGGACGATCGTGCCCTCGGTGCCTGCAATGGACGCTGCCATCGGTGTGCGGGCCAGAATGGTTGTGAACAGTGCCGCCTGGGCGCCGCTTTCGTGGTCGAGGATGAGCGTGGCTGCGGCGTCCACTCCGGTGTCGGTCATCGTGCCCCGCGCCGTGACGGTTGACGGGTTGCCGAGGACCATTGAGGCGAACTGGAGGGTGTAGATACCGAGGTCGAGCAGGGCGCCGCCGCCGAGTTCCGGCCGGAATAGACGGTGGTCGGGGCTGAATGGAATCGCCTGTCCATGGTCGGCGAGGACAGACTGCACCGTACCGAGCGCTCCGTCGGCGATGAGCTTGCGAATCACGGACGCCTGCGGAAGATAGCGGCTCCACATGGCCTCCATGGCAAGGACCCCCGCTGCCCGCGCGGCAGCAGCAACCGTCCGGGCTTCGTCGGCCGTCACGGTGAAGGGCTTCTCCACGAGCACGTGCTTGCCCGCCGCGATTGCCGCGAGCGCCACGGTGGCGTGCTCGCTCTGCGGTGTCGCGATGTAGACGACGTCGATGTCCGAGCGGGCGAGAAGCGCTTCAACTCCAACGACGGTGTGTTCGACGCCATGCTCGGAGGCGAAGGACTCAGCGCGGTCTTGTGACCGTGAAGCGACCGCGACTACTTGCTGCGTAGTGTGCCGATGCAGCGCATCGACGAACGCGCCGGCGATCCAGCCGGGACCGACGATCCCCCACCGGAGCGAGGGCTCACCTGTTCCGGCGGTGAATACGTCTGGATCGGGAAGGACGGTGGGGATCATCGTTGCTCCTGTCGTCGAGCCCCGCTCCGAATCGACGCCGGTCGTGCTGAGCGGCAATGGACGGAGACTTCGTAATCGTCAGATTAGCACGAGCCAACTGCTGAGTGGGGCGTGTGCGAGGCGGTCCGGTCGGACGTCTACTCCGTCTCGTCCTTCGCGGGGCCGGTCGAATGGCGGACCACGAGAGTCGTCGGCGTCGCAACGACTCGTCGCTCGCCGGTGTCCCCGCCCGTGCGGTCGACGACCGCGGCGAGTGCTGCGTCGACTGTCGCTTCCACGTCCTGATGGACGGAGGTCAGCTGGTGGTAACTGAGCGACGCCAGATAGCTGTCGTCGAACCCGACTACCGAAAGTCGTCCTGGAACGTCAATGCCAGCGCGTGCGAACACTGCGAGCAGACCCGCTGCGCACTGGTCACCGCAGCACACCACGGCCGTGGGAAGGTCTGCACGCAGGAGGAGCTCTCGAGCGGCGGTCGCGCCGTCCTCCTCACCGAACCCAGAGAGGATGACATCAACTTCAGCAGTAAGACCTTCCGCGTCCATGGCAAGCCGGTACGCCTCGGCGCGGCCCTGTCCAACGCTGCCGTCACGACCACCGACGTACGCGATTCGGCGATGTCCGAGCTTGCGGAGATGTGCGATGGCGGCTCGCAGCCCTCCTACTTCGTCGACGTAGATGTTGTCGACGAACGGTGCATCGGTCCACTCGCCGAGCAGCACAACCGGGACGAGCCTGCTTGCTTCCTCGAGCGTCTGGACGTTCGGCTGAGGGTTGAACACGACAAGCGCTTCAACCCGCTCCGCGATGAGCTCGCTGATTACCTCGTCCACCCCACCGTCGTGACTTGCCGGGCCGAGAGCGAGACCGAAGCCCTCCGCCGCTGCACGGGCGTGCAGGCGCTCAACGAAGCGAACCTGGAAGGGGTTGCGCATCGTGAAGACGGCGCCGATCAGGCGAGTTCTACCCTCTCGTAGGAGCCGCGCCGACGTGTGTGGACGGTATCCCAGCTCCGCTGCCGCTGCGAGGATCCGCTCTTTCGACTCCGCGCTCGGACCTGGCGCATCGCGCAGGACAAGGGACACCAGCTGCCGGGAGACGCCGAGATGATTCGCCACGTCGCGCATCGTCGGCAGTCGCCCGGGTGTCCGCCGCCGTGTCTGGTCGTCGCTGTTGGGAGCCGTCACCGGCTCAGTGTCCCATGCATCGCGCGATCTCAGCGTGGCGAGCGAAGATCACAATAGGCTCGCATGGCACGAGCCAATCTGGAGGACGCCGATGACCTTGCTATTGCCCGCCCCGGTCCTGCCGGAGCCAGAGTCGGTTCCGGCGCTCCGATGGGGAGTCATCGGCACGGGAATCGCTGACAGGTTTGTTTCCGCGATCCACGGACACTCAATGCAGCGAGCCGTGTCGGTGACGGCTCGCGACCCCGAGAGGACCGCTGCGTTCGCCGCCCGGCACGGTATCGAACGTGTGGTCGACAGCGTCGAGGCCCTCGTGGCGGATCCGGCGGTCGACGTCGTGTACATCGCCACACCCCATCCGCTCCACTACGACCTGGCGCTATCGGCGATCGGCGCGGGGAAGCACGTGCTCGTCGAGAAGCCGATCGCGATGAATGCTGCGGAGGCTCGTGAGATAACAGCGGCGGGACGGGCGGCCGGTGTGCTCGTGATGGAGGCAATGTGGACCCGGTACCTTCCGCAGACGGATATGATGCATCGGGTGATCGCCGACGGTGTCATCGGAGAAGTTCGGCTTGTGACCGCCGACTTCGGATTCCCAATGCCGTACCTTCCCGAGCATCGGCTCTGGAATCCTGCGCTCGGTGGCGGTGCGCTCCTCGATGCTGGTGTGTACCCGATCGCATTCGCGTCCTCCGTGCTCGGAGCGCCGGTACGGGTACTGGCGGAAGGTGAGACCGGTCCCGGCGGCGTCGACGTTAGAGCCGATCTGCTCCTGACCTATGACGGAGGCGCCCGCTCGCTGCTCTCGACGTCGTTGCAGGCTGCGCTGCCAGCACGTGCGTCGGTCGCCGGCACCGCGGGTCGGATCGACATCGGTGCTCCATTCTTCGGCCCGTCGTCAATCACTGTGAGCCTCGGAGCATTCGTGCCCTCCGAGACCATCACGTGGTCGGACAATCGGTTCGCCGTCGTGCACGACGGGTTGTCGTACCAGGCGACAGCGCTTGCCTCCTACGTCGCCGAAGCTAGAACGGAATCGCCCTTGCATCCGCATGCAGAGATCATCGGTGTCATGGAGGTGATCGACACAGCTCGCGAAACAATCTCGGGCTCTGCCTGATCGCTCGGCAAACGGTTCAGCGGACGCTCACCGCGACGGACCCACCCCGTGCTGTCACGCGAAGACGTCAGACCCGCGGGTGTTCCGATCGACCGGTGACGGCGGAGCGGTGAGCGGCCTCGAGGACGGCAACGATCTGCTGTGCAGTGGAGCCGTCAGCGACGAGGGGCTCGTCGTATTCGAGCGCGTCGAGCAGGTGGGCAACCAGACTCGCGCGTCCGAGTTCCCGCATACGTTCATGCGCGTCGAGATCAGTCAGGGTCGTTGGGTCCACCCATCCGGCGGAGCCTCGGTGGTGGGTCTCGACGAGCGGTCCGCGTTCGTTTCCGTACCGCGTGTAGAGCGCGATCGTCCCGTCGGTGCCAAAGATCTCGCCGGCCGGCGCGCGAGACGCTACCGGACCGAAGGACGATTCGACGGTCACGATCGCCCGATCTCCCGCCTCCAGGACGAGCGAAACGGTGTCGTCGGAGTCGACCGCCACCTCCACGCCGCCGAACGGCCCGTTCCCGTACGCCGGGAACCGGGGCCGGCTGGTAGCGGACATCGCGAAGACTTTGCGGATCGGTCCAATCAGTCCCAGTACCTGCTCGACGGCGTAGGGAGCGAGATCGTTGAGCGGCCCGGCATCCGCTGCGTAAGCAGGGCGCGGGTCCGCCGGCCACGGCATGCCCGCTGGTCCGGCGTGCGATACCCGGAACCTGGCCGAGAGGACCTGGCCGATACTGCCTGACTCAACAAGCCGTTGCGCACGGAGTCGGCTGGGTTCGAGCATTCGGGACGGCGCGACGACGATGCGGGAGCCGCTGGTCTGCGCCGCTGCCAAGATTTCTCTCGCATCGACAGCCGTCGACGCGAGCGGCTTCTCCGACACGAGGTGCACACCCGCTCGCACGATCGCGAGCGACGTCTCCGCGTGCACGCCGATCGGCGTGCAGTTAACGATGACGTCGAGCTGGTCGTCACGCAGCATGCTCTCGAGGTCGTCGTGAACCCGCACGATGCCGTACGAAGCGGCGACACGCTCAGCTGAAGCCCGAGTTCTTGACGCAATGGCAACGACCTCGCATCGATTGGCGAGCAACGACAGCCCGGGTAGGTACCCTGTCGCGGTAGTGGCGATCATCCCGGCCCCGAGCAGGCCGACGCGGATCATCGAGTCACCGCCGCGCTGAAATCCCGGCGGTCAATCGCCATCGGTGTACCGGCTGAGTCCAAGAGTGAGCAGCAGCCGGTTCGCCCATGCGAAGAACGACGTGGAGTGGACAACGTCGAGGATCTCATCCTCGGGCATCCCCATGCCCCGCAGCACATCGATGTCGATCCGCCCAAGGGCCGGCACTGGCTGCGCCAGCTGCCCCGCGACGTTGATGATCGAGTTCCACCGGTAGTCGATGTCCACGTCGAGACCGTCCTCGAGCAGCCGGTCTACGTCCTCGGCCCGCTTCGTGAACTTGCCGGCAAAGCCGACGTGGGTCGCCGTGCACACGGGGCATCCCGTAACGAAGGAGGAGACAGCCGCGCACAGTTCGCGCTCGCCACGCGGCAGTCCCTGTCGTGAGTAGAAGATCGCCGAGTCGACAGCGGTTCGCGCCGCCAACGTCGGTGGGTCCATGGAGAGGAGCTGGTAATAGCCGGATCGACGCTGCGCGGGCGCGAGCGCTGCCCGCTGCGCGTCGTCGAGCTCCGCTGGGACCGCGATGTACGGGTCCCAGGTGAGGGGCGCGCGGCGGAGTGGTTCCCCGTGGAAGGTGGGCGCGGGCATGTCAGATCTCCATCATCTCGAGGCCGATCACCACGCGGAGCTGGAACGACACGAAGCCGATCAGTTGGGCGAGCGTGATGATCTCGGGGTCGCCGAGGCCGGCGTCGCGAAGCGCGGCGACGTCCGAGGCCGTGCTGGACTGCGGGTCGCGAGCGACCAGCGCTGCCCAACTGACGACCCGTTCCCGCACGACCGGGTCGTGGTCATCGGCTGTCAGGGATTCGTAGTAGTCGGCCAGCGCGTTCGCCTCTGCCGCACGGCAGATCGCGACCGCGGCGGCGATTCGCTCCGACCGACTTAAGCCGTTCGTCGTGCTGGTCGGACCGAAGAACGAGTCGTACGCGCCCTGCAGGTGTGCGAGCACCTCGGGACGCTCACGACGCACCTGCCACACGTCGTCGCCTGGCCCGATCTCGAGGACGTCGTCGATCACGTCCGCGCTACCCGTCATGCCGCGACCCGGTCGTACTGCGCGAAGATCGCCTCGAGCATTGGGGTTGCCTCCGGGCTGCGCGGGACGGAGTGCCCGAACCCGAGAATGTGCCGGTGCTCGGCGCCAAGCGCCACGAGCGCGGCGGCGATCGCTTCATACTGCTCGCTCCAGTTGCCGGTCACCACCGTCGTGGGGACCTTTGCCGGCACGGCCGGGTCGAGCTCCGCGTACCACGGCGACGGCTGCAGACGCCATCGTTCAGCGAGCAAGATCAGGTCCGGCGTCAACGGCAGGGGGACGTCGGGAACACCGACGGCGGCCGCGATCTCGACGAAGAAGTCCTCGAGCGAAAGCTCATGGCGGGCCTGGACCGCGTCGACCGCGGCAATGTGCGCTTCGATAGCGGGGACGCCGCGAGCGAGGGAGAACGCCGCTGGTTCCATCAGCGTGAGGCTGAGCACGGACTCGGGAGACTTCGCGGCTGCCTGCATGGCGGACGCGAAACCGAAGGACTGCGACACGACGTGCGCGCCGTCTCCTGCGGCGTCGAGCACAAGCTGCGCTTCAGCGGCGAAGTCTGTGGGCACGGGCCGCTCGCCTTCGCCGTAGCCGGGGCGGGTGAGGAACGTCACCTCGCGCCGGTCGGCGATCTCGTGCTGGAGCGGCCAAGATACCGCTCCCCCGATCACGCCGGATCCGTGCACGAACACTACGGGTGCTGGTCGGGTCATGAGGACTGTCCTCCTGGTTTCGGCGCCTCCCAGTGGAGGCGCGAGGTATCGGTTGGGTTATGCAGCATCCGGCGACCACCGGGTGAGCGCCGCAAGCTCCTGTCGGCGGGATGCCTGTCGTTCCGGATCGGGTACAGGTGCTGCCAGCAGCAGCTGACGGGTGTACGGGTGCTCAGGTGCTTCTGTCACCACCGAGCAGGCTGCGGTCTCGACGATCGTGCCGCGGTTTAGGACGGCGACCCGATGACTGACGTGCTTGACGACGCTGAGGTCGTGCGAGATGAACAGGCAGGCGACGCCCGTCCGCTCCTGAAGGTCGACGAACAGCTCGAGCACGCGCGCCTGGGTGGACAGGTCGAGTGCTGACACCGGCTCATCGGCGACCAGGACTCGGGGCTCAAGGGCAAGTGCCCGCGCGATCGCCACCCGCTGTCGCTGGCCACCGGAGAATTCGGTCACCCGCCGGCGAAGGGCATCGGTCGGGAGTGCGACCGCGTCGAGCAGGCCAGCGATCTTCCGTCGTGCGTCCTGCCGCGATGTCCCGTTCGCCGTCAGCGGTTCGGCGAGGATCTCGCCGACGCTCATCGCCGGGTTGAGCGACGAATAGGGGTCTTGGAAGACCATCTGCACCTCGCGACGTCGTGCGCGGGCTTGCGCTCGTGTCATCCCCACCCGGCTCCGACCGTCGATGCGGATATCGCCAGCATGCACGGGCTGGAGACCGACAATCGCTCGACCGATAGAGCTCTTGCCCGATCCTGACTCACCGACAAGCCCGAGGGTTTCGCCTGCGGCTATGTCGATGTCGACTCCAGGCACCGCCAGATGCGGGGCATGCCCGCGACGCCGGTACTGAATTTGTAGTCCACGGACCTCGAGGGCGGGACCCGTCGACGGGGACATGTCGGTCATGACCTAACTCCGGTGGTCTGCGGTGCGGACTCCCGTACCTCGCGGTCGCGGATGTCTCGCGGAATCGCGTTCTCGAGCGTCGAGTCGAGCAGCGACTTCGTGTAAGGGTGTTTGGGGGCCGCGAACAGCTCGGACGCAGTCGCCTGCTCGACGATGCGACCGTGCTGCAGCACAACGACGTCGTCACAGAGATCCGCGACCACTCCGAAATCGTGCGTGATGAAGAGCACAGACAGGTCCTCTTCGCGTTGCAGAGCGCGGATCACCTCGAGCACGTCCGCCTGCACGGTCACGTCGAGCGCAGTCGTAGGCTCGTCGGCGATCAGGAGTTCGGGCTCGCAGCTGACGGCGCCCGCAATGAGAACCCGCTGTGCCATGCCGCCGGAGATCTCATGCGGGTAGCTCGCGAACACCGTCTGCGGATCGGAGATTCCGACTCGCCGGAGCAGGTCGAGAGCTCGGGCCTTCGCTTCCGTCCGATTGAGTCCGAGGTGCCGACGGATGGGTTCGGTGAGGTAGCGACCGACCGGATGACTCGGGTCGAGGTTCGACATGGGTTCCTGCGGGATGTATCCGATCCGCCGTCCGCGGAGTGTCTCGATTCGATCGATCTGCCGGACGGGGTCAAAGACCTCGACGCCGTCGAACCAGATCGAACCGGACCGGATCGATGCCGTATCGGGCAGCAGTCCGAGCAGCGCCAGAGAGGTCTGACTCTTCCCGGATCCGGACTCGCCGACGAGGCCGAGAACGGAACCCTTCCGGATGTCGAGATCGATCCCGTGAACTACCGTGCCAGCGGCCGGGTACGCGATCTCAAGATTCCGGATGCTCACCATCGCCGCGCTCGGCGCCTCGGCCGCATCCCCGGTCTTGGCGGGACGACGTGTCCTGCGACGAGGGGTCGTGCTCGCCCCCTCGGAGGCATCGCGCAGGGCATTCCCGAACAGGACCAAGCATGCGACCGTCATAGCGATCGCTATGCCCGGCCAGACCATGGTCACCGGGGCGCGGTACACGGCGGTGAAGCCGTCGTCGAGCATGGCACCCCACGACGGACGGCTCTGATCACCGACGCCAAGGAACCCGAGACCGGCCTGGAGGCTGATAGCGATGCCGGCGATGATTGAGGCCTGGATGATGACGGGGGCACGGACCACACTGACCACGTGGCGCGCGATGATCCGTGGCGCTCGGAGCCCCGAGACCTTCGCGGCGTCAATATACAGCTCGCTTCGAACCGCGAGCGTGCTCGACCGGGTAATCCGGAACACCCCTGGCGCGAACAGGACGCCGAACGCCGCCATCGTGATCGTGTTGCCGTTGCCGATCACCGGGATGAGCGCCAGCACGATGATGAGACTCGGGAGGGCGAACATGATGTCGCTGATCCAGGTCGCGACGGCGTCGAACCATCCTCGGGCGTAGCCGGCGACCACGCCCGCTGTGGTGCCGATCGCGATCGCGACCACGACGGTCACGAGTGCACCCACCAGCGTGGTCTCGGAGCCGGCGATGAGACGCGCCAGTATGTCTCGACCGGCTGAGTCCGTGCCGAGGAGGTGCGGCCCACCAGGCGGGAGGAGGACGCTCGACGCGTCCGCCCGGTCGGGGTCGATCCGGACGACCCATGGGCCGACCACGGTCGCGAGGATGACGAACATGAGCACGCTGGCGGCGGTCACGGCCCCGCGGTCGGCGAGGAGCCTGCGTACCAAGGAGTGCGACGCGTTCTTCACAGGAGTCTCGCCTTCGGGCTGAGCCAACCGACCGAGAGGTCGATGAGGAAGTTGACAACGACGACGACCACGACCATGACGGTCACGATCCCGACGACGACTGGGAGGTCTCCGCCTAGCACCGAACTGACCATGAGGCTTCCGATGCCCGGAAGCGCGAAGATCCGCTCGATGAAGACAGTGCCGCCAAGCAGTCCGATGAACTGCAGCGACAGCACAGTGAGCGCCGCAGGGGCAGCGTTGCGGAGGACGTGGCGGAACAGGAGCGAACGGCCGGAAATACCGGAGGCACGCAGCGTGCGGATGTAGTCGCGGCGAAGAACGTCAACTGCGGCGCCGCGCACTTGCTGGGCCATCGATGCAGTCGTCCCGACGACCAGTGCCGTGACCGGCAGGACCAGTCCCCATGCCCAGCGGCCTGGGTCGTCCGCGAACGCCGTGTACCCGGTCGCTGGGAACCAGTGCACCGTGATGGCGAGCAGCGTGACCAGCAGCAGCGCCGTCCAGAAGTTTGGCAGCGCGAACCCCACGACGGACAGCACCTGCACGAATCGGTCGATTGCGCCGCCACGAACGGCGGCCGTGAGTCCAACAACGACAGCCAGAACCGCTGTAACCACGAGGGACACGACCACGAGACTGAGCGATACCGGGAAGCGTTGTCCGAGCCCGGTGGCGACCGAAGTTCCACTCAGCCAGGACGTGCCGAGGTCACCGTGGATCGCACCGATCGCCCATTCGCCATACCGGGCGAAGACCGGACGGTCGAGACCGAGCTCGGCGGACTTCGCTGCGACCTGGTCGGGCGTCGCGAGGTCGCCGAGGATTGTGCGTGCCGCGTCGCCGCCGGAGAGGGCCATGAGCAGGAATGTGGCGGACGTCACGATCACCAACAGGAGCAGCCCGGAGACCGCCTTGCTGAGGACGAACTTGAGCATGGGGAACTTGTCCTACTTCGCCGGAGTGATGTCGTAGATGAACGGCACCGCGTACTGCTGCGGCTCGATGTGGACGTCCTTGCTCGTCGCCCAGTTGCCCTTGACCGTGTAGAACGGCGCGAACCAGGCGTTGTCGACGAGCCAGGTGTTGATGCGCTTGTAGACGTCGGTGCGGTCGGCTGCGGGTAGTGCCTTGGCTTCGTCGAGCAGCGCGTTGAGCTCCGGGCTCTCGGCGTGCAGGACGTTCCAGCCTGCGTCCGGCGTGACGACCGTGGTCATCACCTGCCACGTGTTACTGGCCTGCAGCATGAACACGTCCATCGGGGTCTTCCCCGCGAGGATGTCGGTCACCGGATCGGTGCTCTCAATCCAGGTGACGTTGATGCCGACGTCCTTGAGGAACTGGCCGACGAGGTCGTCCTCGGGAAGCGCGCGGACCATTTTCAGGTCGAAGCCGTCGGCGTACCCGGCCTCGGCCAGCAGCTTCTTCGACTCAGCGGGGTCGTACGCGTACTGGTCGTCGAGCGAGTCGACGTGCGCGTCCCAGCCGTCCCGGAACTGCTGTCCAATGACGGTGCCACGACCGTCCCGGACGGCCTTGAGCAGTGCCTTGCGATCGATTGCGTGCGCGATGGCCTGGCGCACACGGACGTCTCCAACGGCGGGGTTTAGCTTGCCGTCTCGGTCCCAGAAGTAGATGCCGACGAGGCCCGGGGCGTCGTAGCTGGTGATGTCGAGATTTGCGCCCTTTGCCGCGGAGATGTTCGTGGCCTCGATGGGGGCCGCCTGCACCTGACCGGATTGCAACGCGTTGAGGATCGCGGTCTGGTCAGTCATGACCTTGATGTGCAGCGACGAATAGGGGACATCGAGGTCCTCGTTCCAATAGTCGTCGCGTTTGGTGTAGTAGTAGTCGCTGCCCGAGACGGTGCGCTTGGTGTCGAGTTTGTAGGGGCCGGAGCCCTCAGGCGTGCTCGACAGAGGCGCCTTGCCAAGCGCGTCCGGGTCAGCGATCATGCCGGCGCTCTGCGCCAGGGACCGGAGCAGGTCTGGTTGGACTGCGTTGAGGTGCAGCGTGAGCTCGTGCTCACCCTCGACTTCGATCGACTCGATGGACGCGAGGCTGGCGGTGAGCGGGCCGGTTCCGTCCCGCGTCGCCTCGAGGTTCGCCTTCACGGCGTCGGCGTTGACGGGCGAGCCGTCCGCAAAGGTCGCGTCGCCGTCGAGCGTGATGTTGAGGTTCCTTTCGGCGTCGTCGTACTTCCACGACTTCGCGAGGAAGGGCTTCAGGTCGCCGTTGGGCATCTGCCGGATGAGGCTGTCGTAGACCGGCTGCATCCACTCGAGGTCATAGCCGGTCCCAACCTGCTGCGGTGAGAAGCTGGTCGGTGTCGCTGGGATCGCGAACGTCAGAGAGCGGTCGGCAGTCTCGCCGGAGTCTCCTCCGGCGGTGCATCCGCTGAGTGCAGCAGCTGCGGCGACGACGAGACTGATCGAGGTGGCGACGCGGAGCCCGCGACGGGTGGGAGCGGGGGTGGAGTGAGGCATGGCGTTCCTCTCGGGAAGGACCTGTAACGGAGTCAGGGGTGCCGGTTTGCGGTTGCTGTGGATGGAGGATGTGCCGCGTGAGGGTGCGACTTGTCACGAGCAAATCGGCCGTGCTGAAACCATAGCCGTCAACCGTGTCGGTTTTGTTTCGGCTGATAAGAATGACGAATGATGACGGAAGCAAGATGGAACCGGTCGCGTGGCAACGCTCGGTACAGTCAGGCATGACTGTTTCAAGCCAGCGACGTCGGGCCAGCCCGAAGGGCGACCGGCAGCGCAAGAGGATCATGGAAGCTGGTCAAGCGGTGATCGGCGAGCGAGGGTTCGCGAACGCAACCATGGAGTCGATAGCGCAGCGAGTCGGTATCAGTCGATCCGGAGTCCTGCACTACTTCCCATCGAAGGACGTCTTGGTCGAGGCGATCCTCTCCGAACGTCGACTTCCTGATGACGACCGCTTCCAGCACTCGCTTGAGCGTGCTGCGAGCCGCACCGTGCTGGATGCTGCAGCGATCCTCGAACGGAACGCGACGGACCGACAGTGGGTGGCCTTCTACTCGGGCACCCTCTCCGAGGCGCTTCGTGACGGGCACCCGTCCCGCGAGTTCTTCACCCTCCGATACGCGCTGTTCCGCTCGATGCTCGCGCAGAGCATTCGGAATGGAATAGACGACGGCAGCCTGCGCGGCGACGCCTCAGCTCCGGACGTCGCCGCTCTGGTGATCGCCGTGCTCGACGGACTCCAGCAACAGTGGTTGTACGACCCGGATCTCGACATGGCGCGGATCTACGAGAGTTTCCTCCGGATGCTTCGTGGCGGCACGGCCGCAGAGAGTCCGGTTAGATCAGCGGACGTCACTTCCAGCTGAAGGCTCTGCCGGTGCGGACATCTGCCGCCCGACGAAGTCCCGAGCGGCGGTACGCAGCTCGGCGATGGTCTCGGCGATGCCTGGTGTCATCATCAGACCCGGCGACGAGACCGCCTCGACGAGGCGGGTCTGAGCTGGCTCGGTGCGAGCGAGTCGCAACCCTGGCAGCCTGATGATCGAGAGGATCAGGTCCGGGATGAGCGAGACACCGAATCCGTTCAGTGCCAGGCTTTGAACGGCGACGTAGTCGTCGGTTTCGAACCCGATCGCGGGTTCGAAACCGGCTGCGTGGCAGGTCGCGATGATGTTACCGCTGCACTTCGGGCACCCCGCGATCCAGGTGGCATCGCGGAAATCCTCGAGACGCCGTACGGAGCGGTCGGATCGAGGATCGTCCGGCCCGAATGCGAGGTGAACGTTCTCGTTGAGAAGTGGCTGGCGGACCAACCCGTCGCTCTCGATGCGCGGCTCGCTCGAGTACTGGAAGACAACCGCGACGTCGCAGCCGCCGGTCGCGAGCAGATCGAGCGCCTCAACCGGGGTGGCCTCCGTGATCAAGAACGACATGCCGGGGTGTCGGTCTCGGAGCCGGCGCATCGCCTCCGGGACGATCGTGGCAACCGCGCTCGGGAACGCTGCGATCCGAACCGTGCCGGAAGCCATGCTGCGCATCGCCTCGATCTCGACGGTCGCTAGGTCGATGGTGTCGAGAACCGATCGGCCGTGGTTCAGCAGGAGCTCTCCGACCGGTGTCAGCCGAATACCGGAGCCGCCACGTAGGAGGACCGGTGTCCCGATTGAGCGTTCCAGCGCCTGCAGCTGCTGCGTGACTGCGGGCTGCGAGTAACCGAGTACCCGGGCGGCCGCCGAAAGCGTGCCCTCTGCGGCGACGGCGCGCAGGAGGCGGAGGTGCTTGATCTCGATCACGGGTGATTCCTTCGGGTGAACCACGACCGGCAACCAGGGGGGGAAGTTGCCGGCCGTGGGGGTTAAACGGCGAGCGAACGGCGGTATTCGTCCGCGGTGAGTAGAGATCCGTCGGCTTCCGCAGCGACTCGGAACAGCCAACCCGTGGAGTACGGGAAGTCGTTGACGATGGTGGGGTCGTCGAGGGCGGCCCCGTTGTGCTCTGTGACGATGCCGGTAACCGGGGATGAGATATCTGACACGGTCTTCGCGGACTCGACCGAACCGCAGACTGCGTCCGCCACAACGCGGCTCCCAACCGCCGGAAGCTCGATCGCAACGAGGTCACCGAGCTCCTCCTGCGCATGATCGGTGATGCCGATCGTCACCTCGTCACCGCGCCGGAGCCACTGGTGTTCAGCGATGTAGAGCAGGTCATCTGGCAGGTTCATAGGGTTCCTTTCCGGACGCCGCGAGCAACGCGCGCGCGACGGAGTCTGTCTGTCGGAAAAATCCGGCGTTGGCTCGGGCGTAGCCAGTAAGGCTCGTCCCGACATGGGGGCCGACAGGGACGCCGATGGCAAACAGCCGTGGGTCCGCGACCGCGTCGCGGTCGAGGACCGAGTAAGGCGCGTCCCCGACATCGAGCCCGGGGAACACAACGCCTTGTCCATCTTGGGTCGGCGCGGTGTAGGGACGGATTCGTCCGGTCGCGAGGAGGTCCCGGACCAGCGGATCACTCGCCCGCCGCACATCCCCGTCCGGAAGCCGAGCCTCAACGAGCGCCCTGGCCTCGATGCGCACCGACGGCACCGACGCGCTCGTCGCGCGCACTCCCGACTCCTCGACCTCCACCTGGAGGCCGGCTCCGAGCATGTGCACGACGCCGGCGCGGACGAGCGCGGCTAGCTGCCGCAGCCGGAGAGCGGGCGGCCCGCCCGCGAGCGCGTTGGCGTACCCCTCGAACCAACCGGCGAATCGTCGGACATGGCTGGCCCCGTCGAGCCCACCGTACTCAGCGAGTGGGAAGATCCAGTACCGGCTCGCGCCGATGGCGCGGTCCCCTTCCTTCACCGGACTGACCGCGGCGTTCTCCGCGTCGGCCAGGTCCGACTCGATCCATTCGAGGACGTGTTGATCGAGCGCGTGCCCGTCCGCGAAGATCATCCCGGCCAGGGCGTCTCCGGATCGGTCAGGGTCGTAGGTGAAGTCGTGACCCGGGAAGTGGTCTCGGAGCACCTGCGGGTCGGGGACGGACGAATCCGGATGAGCGTCGAAAAGCGACGCGAGATCGTCCACCAGATCAGGCCGGTCGTAACGCAGTTCCGTCGCCGCGGCCTGCCACAGGGCATCCTTGCGCACCCAAGGCCAGACATCGTCGTCGAACGACACAGAGCCTGCGCGCGCCGCCAGAGCGGTGATGGTCTCGTCTGAGGGGTACCGCCGGACCTGCGGGGGGAGGGCTCCGGCGACGAGAGTCGGCTTCGCCTTGAACGGCAGACCGCGGCGAGCCCCGACCCACAGGACCGGTTCGCGGCCGCTGGGGCGGTAGGTCAGCCTGACTCCGTCGGTCTCCTCGAACACCCCGCCCCGTTCCACCGTGAGGAGCGCCATGAGGTCGAAGAAATTCAGGCCGAGACCACGAACGACAACCGCTTCACCCGGCTGCAGCGCGTCGAGCGGCTGCTCGGCAGGGTGCCCGGGGCCGACGAACGTCCAACCGCCCGCTGTCGACGCTGCTCGGGCACGAGCGACCTGCGCGGAGTCCGCCGTGTCGATGTGGCCGAGCGCGATGACGGCGGCATCAACATCCAGAACATCGCCCGTTGACAGCCTCAGACGCTCGCCGTCGGGTAGTCGGGAGATCGAGCTGGCTCTCGCGCGATGGACGACCACTCGCACGTGCTCGGGCAGGCTCGCGATCACGTCGTCGAACACGCTGCGAATGTACGTCCCGTACAGGCGGCGGCTGACGGAGGTGAACGGGGTTAACGATCCGATCTCGGTCAAGAGTTCCGGGTCGGCCCCTCCTGCAGCTCGGAGTGCGAGCGCCCACTCGTAGAGCGTCGGACCGATCCGCGGCTCGTCCGGAATCGTCACGGTGTCGTCGAGGTACAGCGTGGCAGCGCCCGCCGTCGTGTTCATCAGCAGTTCGGTGGGCTGATCTGCCCGCCAAACTCGTCCGCCCGGCCCATGCGGATCGATGAGGTGGATCGCCGTCGGCGCTTTACCGGAGGTTGCCAGGGCAGCGACACGCTCGAGGACCGACAGCCCACGGGGACCTGCCCCGACGATAGCGATGGCGTTCACCGCAGGACTCCCACCGCGCGGAGGGGCGCGAAGCCGTCCGGCCAGCATCCGGTGTCGAACAGCTCGCCGAGCGCGGCGCGGCGCTCAGCCAGCGCGTAGCCCTGCGTGGCGATCCAGGCGTCGTCGTAGTAGGTGTCGAGGTACCGGTCTCCGGTGTCGCAGATCAACGACGCGATGAGGCCACGTTCCCCGCGGGCGCGCATCTCGGCGGCCAGGGTGAGAGCGGCGACCAAGTTAGTCCCCGTCGACGGGCCGGCATGGATTCCGTGCTCCTCGGAGAGGAAACGCATGGCGGCGACGGACTGCATGTCATCAATCCGGAAGGCTTCGTCAACGACCCCGCGGAGGAATGACGGCTCGACCACGGGGCGTCCGATGCCTTCGATCCGCGATGCGTGGTTGGTACTCGGAGTTCCGCTTACGGCATCGAAGTACGCAGAGCCTTCGGGGTCTGCAACGGCGATTCGGGTCGCGAGGTTGCGCGATCGACGGTATCGCCCGAGCGTCGCACTCGTGCCTCCCGTGCCGGCGCCGACCACGACCCAGGACGGGACGCCGTGCTCCGACGCGCGCAGCGCTGAGAAGAGTTCCGCAGCGATGCCGGACTCGCCGGCCCAGTCCGTGACACGGGAAGCGTTTCCGAACTGGTCCATGAAGTAGCCGTCTCGCTCTCGCGCGATTTCGCGCGAACGCTCCACCAGCTGCGACGCATCGTCGACCCGCTCGACAGCCCCACCGAACGACTCGATGAGCGCGACCTTCGCAGAGCTGGTCGAGCTCGGTACGACGGCGATGAAAGGAAGCCCTAGCTGTCGGCTGAAGGCCGCCTCGGACACTGCAGTGGATCCGCTCGAAGCCTCGACGATGGTCGTGTCCGGCCCTACCAGACCATCGACGACGGCGTGCAGGAAGAGCGACCGTGCAAGCCGGTGCTTCAACGAACCCGTCTGATGCACGGACTCGTCCTTCAGGACAACAGTCACGCCCCAAGCGGCGGGTAAGTGCAGCCGTCGAATTGGGGTGGGCGCCGCCGATCGCGCGTCGTCGATCAGGAAGCTGATCGCGTCGGCCGCCCACGTCGAAGTCATGTTCAGAACCATCGACATCACGCTACGAAGAACGCACTGCGGGAACAATGCCAGGTTCGTTGTCATGGCCTTCGTTTCTGCTTATGCCGTCGGCGTCAGCCCGCGAGCGGGGGCGGTCGAGAACGTCATGTCTCTTACGGATTGGTCCAGATCGCACCGCCTCAGGGGCTGTCGGCAGCCAGCCTCGCTAATCCTCGCAACCGGAACGCCACAGGTGGCCGGCGGGTTCGTGGTTCCGATGGCCGAGGTCGGGACTTGCAGACACTCCTGCCCCTCATCCGAAGGGTCTCCCTCACCGGGGCCGATAGGGCTCGAGAGGACCTGAGGATGGAGCTGGCCGACGCGCACGTCCAAACGAGTTCACACGGAGCGCTCTGTGTTCTCTGGCTGTCACGGCGTGAAGGCGCAACGAGCGGGAGGGCCCGGGTACTCGTCAACGGTGCAGCTCTGGTGATGTTTCGGCGTTGGCAAGCGCGGTTTCTCGTGTTCCTGGAACAATTGTCACGAGAATTGTTGCGAGGCACAGGCACGGCAGGATGCTGGCTGCCACAAATGCAGCATGCGTTTGCGTTACGGCCTGATCCGCTCCGTGCCCGGTACCGGTCGCGGCGACACTGACGAGCACGCTCAAACCGACGGCCTGGCCGAGTTGATGGGCTGTGTTGACGATTCCAGACGCTGCACCGGCGTCAGAACCGCTGATCCCTGAGATGCCTGCACTGGTCAGCGGAGCGAATGTAAAGCCCTGCCCGGCCCCGATCAGCACCATTGGAGCTGCGACCGCGACTGCGTATGGCGTCTCGGGACTAGCACGGCTGAGCCAGAAGATACCGATGAGAGTGGCTGCCACACCTACGATCAGCAGCAACGGCGCGCCGAGCCGGCGGGAAAGCCTCGGCACTAAGAGCGCAGTCACGAAGTTCACAGCCGTCATCGGCAGAAATGCCAGCCCAGCGATCAGCGGATTGAAACCCAATGCCGTCTGCAGATACTGCGATGTGAAGTAGAAGAAACCGATCATCGCACCCATGTAGAGGAACCGGCTGATGTAAGCGCCGCTTCGCTCCCGGCTCGCGAAGAGTCGCAATGGGATGATCGGCTGAGCGACTCTATGCTCGTGGAGGATCAGGCCGATCAGGAGAACGACAGCTGCGCAGATACATACGAGGGTCTGCAGGCTCCCCCAGCCGACCTCAACCGCGTGACTCACGGCGAAAACGCCAACGCCCACGCCTGCAGTAGCGGCCATCGCTCCGATGAGATCAAAACGCCCCTCGAGCTGTTGCGTTTCGGCGAGGACCTTCGGCGCGAGCACCATCACGGCAGCGCCGATTGGCACGTTCAGGAAGAACCCTGCGCGCCATGACAACAGGTGAGCGCACGCACCTCCGATCACGAGCCCGAGGCCGCCGCCGATTCCGGCCGTTGCTCCGTACCAGGCCACTGCCCGCGCCCGTTCCTGTCCAGGCGGGAAGCTGGCCGTGATCAATGCCAACGATGAGGGCGCCACCAAGGCTGCCCCGACTCCTTGGAGAGCCCGTGCACTAATCAGCCACCCGCCGTTCTGAGCGAGGCCGACGAAAAGTGACGCAACCACGAAGACAACCAGACCGATGATCAGCGCTCGACGGCGACCGAGAAGGTCTCCTGTCCGCGCGCCCAGGAGAAGGAAACCTCCGAAAACAAGGGTGTAGGCGTCCTGCGCCCACGACATGCTGGCTGCTGAAAGCCGCAGGTCGCCCTGAATGCTGGGAACTCCCGTGAAAAGCACGGAGTTGTCCAGCACAATCATGAAGTAGCTGACGAGGATTACGATGAGGATCCCTGCAGCGCGGCGCCGCGTAAGACGCCCGGATGCCGCGCTCACTCCCGCCCCGCAAAGACATCAAAATTCTTCTCGCGCATGTGAACCTCTCGGTGTCGCTCGCAAGGTGCCGTTTCGATCACTGCTCGGAGAAGCGAGTTGATGCGGCGTCGCCACGCTGCCGCTCCACCTCGGTTCGAACCCGGTCGATCTTGCTCGTGACGACATCGAGCACATCGGATCCGACGAACAGACGCTCGGGGAACGTGCCAGAGTCCACAGCGTCGATGATCCTGTCCGCGGCCTTCGCCGGGTCGCCGGGCTGCTGGTGGTTCGCGGATGTCGGTAGCTGCCGCATCTGCCCGACGACGGTGTCGTTGTAGGCGGACATGGGCGCGGAGGCGGTGAGGCTCCTCCCGTCCAGGAAGTCAGTGCGGAAATCGCCCGGTTCGACGACGCCAGCGGTGATTCCGAGGTCAGAGACCTCGCCGCGGAGCGCTTCGGTGAATCCCTCGACCGCGAACTTGGATGAGGTGTACAGACCCCATCCGGGAACGCCTTGGAAACCGCCATACGAGGACAGGTTCACGATGGTGCCTGCGCGGGCGCTGCGCATCACGGGCAGGACGGCGCGCGTGACAGCGACGACGCCGAAGACGTTCACGTCGTACAGCGCGTGAATCTCATCGTCCGTGAGTTCCTCAAGAGCTCCCTGGTGTCCGCGGCCGGCGTTGTTCACGAGCACGTCGATCTGACCGAATTGTGCGACGGCGGCATTGACTGCCGCCGTGACCTCTGCGCGGTTGGTGACGTCCAGGCGCAATGGCAGAAGAGCGTCGTCGGCATCCGGGAAGGCGGAACGAATGTTGGCTGTGTCGCGCGCGGTTGCGACGACCTGGTGTCCACGGCGGAGCGCCGCAGCGGTGAGGTGCGCCCCGAGACCACGCGACGCCCCTGTGATGAACCAAATACTCATGGACGTTCCCTTTCTGCAGCTGCGATAGCCGATTGCGGACGTGTTCTCGTCATCGGCCGGTCCTAGTCAACGTGGAAGGCGCAGGAGAGGACAGGGGGCGTTCTGCCTAGGTCCAACGGACCCACCCGGCCGCCCACATCGCGCGCTCAGAATGGTCACGACGCGTCGTCAGTGCGTCCCACCGGCGCCGCGACGTCGCCCTACGATTCCACACACTCCAGCATGAGAGGACCCACGCGATGAGTCGCATCCTTGTGACAGGTTCCGTTGATGGTCTCGGACGCGCGGCCGCTGAGGCCTTGATTGACGCTGGTCACGACGTCATCCTGCACGCGCGCAACGACCGTCGTGCTTCAGCGTTCGGAGCCCTCCGCGATCGGGCCGCGGGCGTCGTCGTCGGTGACCTTTCGGTTCGTGACGATGTCCTGGCCGTCATCAGCGCACTCACTGCCAGCAGCCCGCTTGACGCCGTGCTGCATAACGCCGGCGTAGTTGATGGCGCAGCGGTGATGCCGGTTAACGTTGTCGCCCCGTACCTGATGACCGCACTGTTGCCAGCTCCGCATCGCCATGTGTACATCAGCAGCGGGATGCACCGCGGTGGGCACGTCAATGTGCTCGACCGGGTGGATTGGTCCGGCGCGAGCGTCAGTGGCACTTACTCCGACAGCAAGCTCTTCGTCACCGCTCTGGCGCTGGCAGTTGCCCGCCTGCGCACCAACGCGATCGCGCACGCAGTAGACCCGGGATGGGTGCCGACGAAAATGGGCGGCCCGTCTGCAACCGATGACCTGGAAGCTGGCCACCACACGCAGGAGTGGCTGATCAGCAGCAACGACCCCGACGCGACGCGCAGCGGCGGCTACTGGTTCCACCAGCAGCGGCAGAACCCGCACCCAGCGGTCACCAATCCGGGGTTCCAGGACCGTCTCTTGCAGGCGTTGCAGGCAGAAACCGGTGTTGTGCTTACAGCGTCGTGACGTTGAAACATGAAAAGGCCCGACGGCGTTCGCCGTCGGGCCTTCTTCATGCCATCACGCCTCGGGTACGGTGATACCCCAGTTCGCGGGGTCCACCCCGTCCGGGTCCGGGCCGCCACGCACGCCGCGGTTCAGCGCGTCGATGGCGGTGAGCTGCTGCTCGGACAGCGCAAAGTCGAAGACGTTGAAGTTCTCCGCAATCCGGCCCGGGTTAGTCGACTTGGGGATGGCCGAGCGGCCCTGCTGGACGTGCCAACGCAGCAGCACCTGAGCGGGCGTCTTGCCGTGCTCCGCGGCAATCGCGGTGATGATGTCGTCCTCGAGGACGTTCTTGCGGTCCTCACCCCAGCCTGGGTAGAAGGTGATCCCGCCGATCGGGGACCATGCCTGGGTAAGGACGCCGTGCTCTGCGTTCGCCGCCTGCACCTCGGGCTGGGTGAAGTACGGGTGCAGTTCGACCTGATTGACGGCGGGAACGACGTCGACGTGCTTGAGCAGTTCGGTGAGGTGGTGGGGCATGAAGTTGCTGACGCCGATCGCGCGGACCCGCTCCGCGATGAGGAGTTCCTCGAGTGCCTTGTAGGCGCCGATGGTGCGCTCGAAGTGCTGCGGCATCGGCTGGTGCAGGATGAGCAGGTCGATCTGGTCGACACCGAGCTTGGCGGCGCCCTTGTCGAATGCGTGCAGAGTGTCGGACTTACCATAGTCGCTCACCCAGACCTTCGTCTCGATGAACACCTCCGACCGGTCCACGCCGGATCCCCGGATGCCCTCGCCGACCTGCCGTTCATTCTGGTACGCGGCAGCAGTGTCGATGTGTCGATATCCGGTGTGCAGCGCAGTCGCGACTGCGGTGGCGGTCTCTTCCGGCGTGCTCTGGAACACTCCGAACCCGACTGGAGGGAGGACGACGCCGTTGTTGAGGATGAGGTCTGTCATGATGCTCCTTATTCGTGTCAGCGGCGGCGATTCGTCGGCTGGAGCTCGACGTCGCCGTAGTTGGTGTCACGGGGGTTGATGGTGATGCCGGGCTCAGCGATCGCATCGATACGGTCGAGGACGTCATCCGTGATGGCCACGTCTGCGGCGGGCAGCTGCGATTCCAGCTGCTCCATCGTCCGCGGTCCGATGATCGCTGACGTCACGCCCGGGTGCCGGAGCACGAAGCCGACGGCGAGTTCAATCATCGTCAGTCCGGCTTCGTCGGCGACGGTGCCCAGCTGCTGCACAACATCGAGCTTGCGCTGATTCGCCGGAAGGTCCATGTCGAATCGGGCGGCGAGGCGCTGGCGTGCTGGCGATGTCGGGGAGGAGTCCTTGTTCCACGATCCGGAGAGCCACCCCGCCGCCAGCGGAGAGTACGTCAAGGTACCGAGACCGAAGCGCTGCGTCGTAGGAAGGACGTCTACCTCGATCTCGCGGGCCAGGATGGAGTATGAGGGCTGCTCGGTGGTGAAGCGCTCGAGGTTCTTGAGCTCGGACACGTGCTGTGCTTTGGCGATCTGACTGCCCAAGAGGGTGGACGAGCCGATGTAGCGGACCTTGCCCTGCCGTATTAGGTCCGTGAGCGCGGCGAGCGTCTCGTCGATGTCCGTGTCGGTGCTGGGCCTGTGCATCTGGTACAGGTCGATGTGATCGGTCTGGAGGCGACGGAGGGAGTTCTCGACGGCCCGCATGATCCACCGGCGGGAGGTGCCTCGGTGGTTCGGGTTCTCATCGGACGGCATGGAGAACTTCGTTGCGAGGACGACGTCGTCGCGGCGGCTCTGGATTGCCTTGCCGACGATCTCCTCGGACTCCCCGGCGGCGTACACGTCGGCGGTGTCAATGAAGTTGATGCCGGCGTCGAGAGCTCGGTTGATGATGCGGATGGAGTCGTCGTGGTCCTGGTTTCCCCAAGCGCCGAACATCATTGCACCGAGCGCGAGGGGGCTGACGGACACTCCAGTCCGTCCAAGGGTGCGGTACTGCAAGGGTGGTCCTTCCGTTGAGCGGGTGATCGGGGAGGTCAGGAGGCGCGCACCTGGGACGGACTGTTCCACGCTGCGAGCAGGTGCATTGCGTCGGCGGTCCTGGAATCGGGCTCGACGGTGTAGACCAGCATCGTCAGTTCGGGCGCTGCCGGCACCAGCAGTGCCTCATAGCCGAACTCGAGGTCGCCGACCTGGGGGTGCCGGTACCGCTTTACGCCACCCTGATGCCGCAGCACATCGTGTGAGGCCCAAAGGCGACGGAACTCCTGGCTGCGGGCGGAGAGTTCCCCGATGAGCTGCACGAGGTCCTCGTCGTGGGGGTTGGTGCCTACTGCTTTGTGCAGCAGGGCAACGCAGTTTCGGCGCGCGCGGTCGAAGTCAAAGTAGAACGTTGCCGCATTTGGGTCGAGGAACTGGAAGCGGGCCGCATTGAACGGTGCCACGGACCCGGGTGCTTCCGGCAGACCATACAACGCCCTGCCGAGTAAGTTCGCGGCAACAATATCGAGCCGGCTGTTCTGCACCACCGCAGGTACCAGGAGCGCATCCAAGACGGCCTGCAGTGTTCCGCTGACATTCACCCGCGAAGAAGTCCGGCGGCGGCGATGTGAGCGGACAGAGATCAGATCGATCAGGTGGCCTCGCTCGGTGTCATCAAGCTGCAGCGCCCGGGCGATGGCGTCGAGGACCTCCAGAGAGGCACCCTTCGTCGTACCCCGTTCAAGCCGAGCGTAATAGTCGGTGCTGACACCGGCCAGGTGAGCAACTTCCTCGCGCCGAAGTCCCGGAACTCGTCGACGACTGCCGTGCACCGTGACGCCGGCTTGTTTCGGGTCGAGGCGTGCCCGTCGGGAGGTGAGGAAGCCCTGAATCTCTTCACGTCGTCCCATGCCCGCGCTCCTTTCCGGAGATGTTTCAGCTGAGGTTGGCGAGGCTGCGGCGGGCGAGGACCCAGACAAGCAGCGCGAGGGCGATGATGCCGACCCCAACGCCGGTGATCGCGGTCCATCCGCCGGATGCCCACAGCGGACCGGCGATGGCGGATCCGACGGCGCCACCGATGAAGTTGCTGACGACGACGGCGGTGTTCAGGCGGCTGCGTCCGGCTCCTGGCAGCGACAGCAGGCGGGTTTGGCTGAGCACGAGGTTGCCCTGCGCGGCGAGGTCAAGAACGACGATGACGATGATCAGAGCGATGATCGAGGACTGGGCGACCCAGGCGGCGACCAGCGACACCCCGATCAGCGCCAACGCGATGCCCGTGCTTCGAACGGACCAGCCGCGATCGTGGAAGCTGCCGGCGCGGCGCGCACCGAGGGCTCCGGCGACACCCGCGAGACCGAGCAGCCCGATCTGTCCAACCGAGTAGGAGAACGGCGGCGCGGTCAGCAGGTACGTCAGAGAGGTCCAGAACAGGGAGAACACGGCGAAGCCTGCTGCGCTGATGACGATCGTCGGAGCCGCAGCGGGGTGCCGGGCGACTTCGGTGAACACGCTACCGAGCAGCCGGTGGTATGCGATGGGCTCACGCTTGGGCTGCTGCGGAATCATTCGCGACAGCGTGATAGCCAATGCGACAGCGAGGATCGCGGCGAGCACGTAGATGGCACGCCAGCCCAAGGCCTCGGCGATAAGACCGCTGACGGTGCGGGACAGCAGCACGCCGATGAGCGCGCCGGAGGCGATAGTCCCAACGATCTTCCCGCGCTGGTCTGGAGCCGCCAGCTCGGCCGCGAGCGGGGACAGAATCTGCGCCGAGACTGTCGTCAGGCCGACGCCGCCAAGCGCAGCTAGAAGCACCCCGAAGTTCGGTGCGATCGCTGCCCCAAGCAGCGCTAGCGCGGAGACTGCCAATACGACGGGCACGAGGCGGCGGCGATTGAGGACGTCACCGAGCGGGACAACAAGGAAGATGCCGATCGCGTAACCGATCTGCGTGACGGTGACCAGGGAGGCAGCGCTTGCAGACGACACGCGCAACGACGATGCGATCGTCTCGATGAGCGGCTGCGCCCAGTAGAGATTGCCGACGGCGAGGCCACCGGCGACAGCGAACGTAAGCGTCCGCGCGCGAGTCATACCTTCCGCGGTGGTGGTGTGAGACATGGGTGCTTTCCGTGACTGAGAATGAACGGCTGGAGGGGAACGCACGACCGCCACTGTGAGGCCCACGCCGCGGCCAGCGCCCGTCTCAAGCTGAGACGCGCAACAACCGCTGCATCCATTCGACTGCGGTCCGAGCGGTTGTGGCAGGCCTGGGTTGACGTAGACCTGCCGAACATGGTTCCGACAGTGCTAGGTACAGACCGCACCCGAGGACGTACCCTTCTGGCATGGATCTGCAGGCAGAGCTTCGCGGCTTTCTCACCTCCCGGCGAGACCGACTGAGCCCAGAAGAGGCCGGTATGCCGCCGTTCTCCGGAGCACGACGCGTGCCGGGGCTGCGCCGAGAGGAAGTCGCGTACCTGGCCGGAATCAGCGCTGACTACTACACCCGCCTCGAGCAGGGCAAGAGCACCGGCGTCTCCGACGACGTGCTGGAATCCATCGCACGCGCGTTGCAACTCGACGACGTCGAACGCGAGCACTTGATGACGCTAACCCGCTCTATCCGTTCCACACGGGCCATCCGTCGCCCGGTCCCGCCGACACCCACTGTGCGAGCGGGCACTCAGGCCGTGCTCGACGCCATCACCGTCCCGGCGTTCCTGCAGAACGCTCGACTCGACATGCTGGCCGCGAACTCGATCGGATGGGCGATCTATCCGCACGCGAAGGGAACTCAGTCTGGCCGGTTCAATCATCTTCGCTACCAGTTCCTGGACCCTCGCGCCCGCGATTTCTTCCGCGACTGGGATCTGGCGACGAACAACAGCGTCGCGTTGCTGAAGACCGCTCTCACGGCAGAGCCCGACGACCCCGAGACCATCAAGCTTGTTGGGGAGCTTTCCACGCAGAGCGCTCGCTTCCGCACGCTGTGGGCTGAACACGACGTGCTGCGGTACCGGCACGGTGTGAAGCGATACCAGCACCCTCTCGTCGGGCAACTCGACTTCACATTCGAGTCCTACGCGGTCAACGGTGAGCCGGGCCTGATGATGTCGGTGTATGTGCCCGAGCCGAACTCGTCGACTTCCCAAGCACTCGGACTGCTTGCCAGCTGGACCTGCAACGACGCCGGATCTGCCGAGAGGGCGGCGAAGCCGACGCAGCGCGAAGACGCGCAGACGACCACGACGGACGGTGCGCAGGCATAAGCAGACACCGAAACCCCCGGCAGCATCCTGCCGGGGGTTTCGTCGGCGTCGGGGCTACGCTTCGTCGATCTCGATGCCGAAACTACCGAAGTCGAGGGTGTCAGTGTCGACCGTGCCGCCGATGTGGAGGCCGTCGATCTGTCGCAGCTCGTCGTCGTTCAGTGCGAAGTCGAACACGTCGAGGTTCTCGATGATGCGCTCACGGTGCACCGACTTCGGGATCGCCGATCGGCCCTCCTGCACGTGCCAACGGAGCATCACCTGCGCGGTGCTCTTGCCGTACCGGTCGGCGATGGTCTGGACCGTCGGGTCGGTGAGTGGGGACTTCTCGTCACCGTTGTAGTGCCGTACGCCCCCGATCGGGGACCATGCCTGCGTCAGGATTCCGCGCACGGCGTTCGCCGCCCGTTCCTCCGCCCGAGTGTTGTAGGGGTGCAGTTCGATCTGGTTGACCGCCGGCACGACGCTGGTCTCGTTGAGCAGCCGGTCCAGGTGGTTCGGCCCGAAGTTGCTGACGCCGATCGCCCGGACAGCACCGTCGGCCAGGAGCCTCTCCAAGCCCTTGTATGCCTCGATGGTCTTGTCGAAGATAGCTGGGTAGGCCTGGTGCAGGATGAGCAGGTCGATCTGGTCGACACCGAGCTTCTTCGCGCTCTTCTCGAACGCGTGCAGGGTCTGGTCGTAGCCGTAATCGGTGATCCACACCTTGGTCTCGATGAACACGTCCTCGCGGGCGACGCCGGAACGGCGGATACCCTCGCCGACCTCGCGTTCGTTGAGGTAGGCGGCGGCGGTGTCGACGTGGCGGTAGCCCACCTCGAGCGCTGTTTGTACCGCGGTGACGGTCTCCGCGGGCGGAGTCTGGTAGACGCCGAGCCCGATGGCCGGCATGAGCACGCCGTTGTTGAGGGTGAGTGAGTCAGTCATGTTGTCGTGTCCTTTCAGATGGTCACGTCAGTCTTTGGGCGAACGCGGTCAGGCGATCGCAGCGGCCTCATCGAGGGGGCTCGGACGGTGCGGCTCCCAGCCGAGGCTTCGCGCCTTCTCGCCAGAGCCGGCCTCGTCGAGCAGCAGCGCGTCGCCGAACTCGGGTCCGAAACGCTCGTACGTGTTCTCGACACTGCCGATCTCGACCGGCAAGCCCGTTGCCTCGCCGATCTGACGGACGGTCGGGTTATGCCCGGACGCGGCGAGGTAGCGGCCCACAGCTGCATCGCTCTCCAGGGCAAGCACGTAAAGGTCAGCGAGATCGTCAACGTGAACAGTCGCCCAGTGCTGGGTGCCATCACCGATCAGGTGCACAGCGCCCTCATCGGTTCGACTCCCGACAAGCGCCCCGACCAGGCCTCCGCCATTGCCGTAAACGACCGAGGCGTGAATGATCACCGAACGGTTGTCACCGTCGAGAATCGTCTGCTCGATCGCGGGACGGTCAGCGACGATGGCCGGCGGCAGGAGCGGGTCCGTCTCCTTGATGTCGGTGTTGTCGCCCCACATCCACACGCCGCTCGTTGCGATGAACGGCTTCGTGGTTCCGGCATACGCCTGCAGCACCGTGTCAGCGAACACCGCGTAGGGCTCGCCCACGAGGTGCGCGAGGTGAATGGCGCCGTCGCTGTCGGCAAGGTGCTCCCGCAACCAGGCTGCGTCGGCGAGATCGCCGATGGCTGCGCTGGCGCCAGCTGCGGTGACCTTCGCGGCGGCGTCCTCGCTTCGCACCGCTGCGACGACGTCGTGGCCATGCTCGACGAGGACGCGGAGCGTCGCACTGCCGATGTAGCCGGTACCGCCGGTGATGAATACGCGCATGATGCCTTCCTTTCCATGGCTTCCTGCGGAAGCGACACGGCAATACAGAGCGAGCGAACCGCTCGCCGTATCGACGGTACGGAGCGGGCAGACACGATGGCAGGCACAGATGTGACTATGTCTGCCAGAACCAGCCATCGATGCCCTGCCGCATCAAGGGGTGACCTGACAGGTCCTGGCTTGATGGCGCCGCGCGCCCGTAATGTCTCCTTCTCGTGAGCGCACCAGCAACAACCAGCACCCCCATCGCAACCGTCCCAGCGGCGACCTCGTCTCCGAATCGCCTTCCCGGCGTCGTGTGGCTTCTCGGCTCAGTCACCTTCCTGATGAGTACCACGGAACTGATCGTCGCCGGGCTGCTGCCCAATGTTGCGCAGGCACTGTCCATCACCCAGGCGCAAGCAGGCCTGCTCATCACTGTCTTCGCGGCGGGGATGACACTTGGCGCGCCGATCATGTCGATCGCGACCCTCCGGCTGCCGCGCCGAGCGACGCTCGTGTCCGCGCTTCTGGTCTTCGCGGCAGCGCATGTGGTCGTGGCGTTGAGCACCGACTTCACCGTCGTCCTCCTCTCGCGTTTCGTCGCGGCTGTCTGCACAGGCACGTTCTGGGCGATCGGCTCCGTCGTCGCTGCAGCCGCTGCCGGTCCTCGAGCTAGTGCCCGGGCCATGGGCATCATGGTCGGCGGTGTCACGCTGGCGAATATTCTCGGCGTGCCGCTGGGCACCGCGGGCGGCCAGCTCCTCGGATGGCAGGGCCCGTTCTGGGTCCTTGCCGGGCTCTCCGCCGCCGCGGCGCTGCTCCTCGCGGTGAAGCTCCCGACTAGTGGCGCAGCCGTTGCAACATCGCTGCGCCGCGAGGTCGCTTCGCTGCGCAGCGGACGGCTGTGGGTTGTTTACTTGACGACGGCGCTCCTGCAGGGAAGTTTCATCGCGAGCTACAGCTACATCTCCCCGCTGCTGACGGAACGTGCCGGTATTGCCCCCTCAGTTGTTCCGCTCGTCATGCTCGGATATGGGGCCGGCGCGTTGCTGGGTACCGTCGTCGGAGCGCGCCTGGGTGACACTCGGCCGTTCGTTGTCCTGACCCCCGCGGGTGCCCTGATTGCTTTGACATCGGCGGGCATCGTCATCTGGGGAGGTATCGCGCCGGTTGTGATCGGCCTGTTCGTCCTTCTCGGCGCGTTTGGCCTGTCGGTGGCTGCGATCGTGGTGAATGAGGCTGTCCGAAGCGTCGGCGACGCGAACACTCTCGCCGTTGCTCTGTCAACGTCGTCGTTCAACATCGGGATCGCGGCGGCGTCCTGGCTTGGTGGGGCCACACTCGCCTCCGGTCTCGGTACACAAGGGCCGCCGCTCGTCGGTGCTATCGCGGCCGCGGCCGCAGTCCTCACTGCCATCGCAGTCACCCGGATGCGGCGCGCCGCATGACCGGGCCCGCAGCAGGCACCTCATCGACCGTCAGCGTGCCTGAAGCAGCCCAGGGGCCGGTCGCCGTCCTCGGAACGGGAAAAGTTGCTCGCGCTCTGGCGGAGAAACTGACCACCGCAGGAAACCGGGTCGTTCTCGGGTCGCGCGATCCACGCAAGACTCTCGCCGCCACGAGCACTAACGATCGTGGCACCACCCCGTTTGCTTGGTGGCACGACCAACATCAGCAGGTGGAGCTACTTCCGCTCCCGGACGCAGCGGCAGCCGGACGCGTTGTCATTAACGCGGTGCGCGGGATCCAATCGTTGGATACCTTGAGCGCGGCCGGCGCTGAGCACCTTGCTGACAAGCCCCTGCTCGACGCAAGCTTGCCGCTGGACTACACCGGCGGAACCCCTCCCACTCTGACGATCGCGAACACTGACAGCCTCGCCGAACAGATTCAACGCGCCTTCCCGGCAACGGCGGTGGTGAAGGCACTCACCAGCGTTTCCTACTCGCTGATGATCGCGCCAGAACACCTCATCGGCCCCCACGACATGTTCATCGCCGGCAACGACCCAGCGGCCAAGACAGCAGTCCGACAGGTCCTGAGCGCTCTCGGGTGGCCGTCAAACTGGGTCACCGACCTCGGGCCGCTGAGCGCCGCGCGCGCAATCGAGGTGTACTCGCGGCTGCATTACGAGCTAGCGCGCACCCTGCAGACCTGGGACTTCAATCTGCGAATCGTGCGCTCCGAACGATAACCGGAGCCCGGACGCGGCTCTCACGGCGTTTCATTAAGCGAGAGCCCCGCCCGAGTCCGCCGGCACGTGCGCAGATTTCGGAGTGCGACCCTCGACGCAGCCCGGAATCGCCACCTCGACCGGTCGCCAGCGGTCGGCCGACCGCTGCACGGGACTACGCCTGGAAACCTACGGTCGGCGGTCGAAGCCTTCCTGGCAACAGAGCCACCCGCCCACTACCCAGGATTGTTGGTCGTGGGTTGTGCGCAACATCGAACGACTTCAAGCGTTCGATATCGCTCGGTGGCCCGGAGCAGTACGCCGCTACTCCGTCGCACGACGACAATCTGTCGGCAGGATCGTCACACCCGGTGTTTCCACTGCACCGTCGATCGTGTGCCGCGCGGGAGACGACGCGAGGTCGACAACATCGAAGGCCGCGGCTTCGCTGAGGACACCATTTGCCGACACCGAGACGGCATGCTCGCCTGGATAGTGACGGCGAGTGCTCAGCTCTCGAAAGGAATGTGATTTCCGCACCTGCAGGGCCTCCCCAGGGGCAATCGTAGCAACGGTCAACTTGAACGTCTTCGGCACGGTCAACCCATTAGCTTTCTGGTAATGAATCTTGTAGTCCACGGCAACGCGTGCCTCATCTACGCCGTCGTTGTGAACAACAGCTTCGAAGATCAGCGCGTCGCCAGGTCGGACCACAAAGGAAGACAGGATAGGAGTCTCCACACGCAGGCTGTCGCCGGAGAATCCGAGAAGTGCCAGTGCCTCAGAGTCTCCTTTCTTGACTAAGGTACGAAGGCCGTGCCTAATCACTGCCATAGTGTTTTCGTCAGACTCATGAAGCCAGGACGAGGCGATCTGTAGCGTAAGACGAGGAGCGATCCGGGAGAGGTCATTTAGATGATTTGCGACCGAGCGACGGACGTAATCGCTGGGGTCTCGGTACAGCACGTCCAAGATTCGACGTGTGGTATCTGGTTGATCAAGAAGCGCCGGAACCCGAACCGCCCACGGCAGGAACGGACGGCTGCCCTCCGAGGCAAGGCGGCGAACATGCTCGTCCGCCGAGCCGGTCCATCCGCTCATCGTGTCTACCGCGCGCGCTGCATCGATCCGGAGCATGGTGCGGATCGCGAACTCCGACGTCAGACGAGATGTCAGCTCTGCCAGTGATCGCATTGCATCATCAAACGCGTCGATGGTGCCGTCGTCGGCAGCCCGGGTCGCGATGGCGGAGGTGACGGGCCAAATCAGCCAGCCCGTGAACCGCGGGTCGGCCGACGCCTGCCGTACGACATCAGCCAGGGTCGGATAGGTCCCGCCCACATCGAGCAGTAGAGCGTCGCGCAGGAGGTCGGCGCGTGCGCGAAGCGTGAGGTCATCCAGCTGAGCCGTCGCAGCCGTCAGATGGACCGCGGGCCGTTCGAGGACAGCGGCAACCACGTCCGCGAGGCGTCGTGCGACGCTTCTTCCAATCAGTTCATCTGCGAATGGCATCCGTGCTGCACCCCTTCCCTCCCCGCGCCGCGCTCGACTGATGCATCAAGCACAACAGCGGACATCCATCCGGAGCGACTTTGCCGTCGAGGCAGAGTCACTTCGGGTGCGCCCATGGCCTTGGTCACGCCCCGTTGAACTGATCGTCGGTGACGTGTTCAGCCCAGGTGGTGGTGGATTTGGGTTCGTCGCCGTTCTCGGTCATGGCGATGTGTTCCATGAAGGTGCCGTGGGCGGCAGCGTGCCAATGTTCCTGCCCGGGCGGGGTGTAGAGCGTCTGTCCGGGCCGCACTTCGACGATCTGCCCGTCGCGGGTGCCGAACCTTCCGATGCCTTGCGTGACGTAGAGGTACTGGCCACGCTCGTGGGAGTGCCAAGCGGTGCGGGCGCCCGGGGCGAAGCGGACCAAACCGACGGTCATATGCTGACGGTCCTCGTGTGGCACCGCGATCATGTCCAGCCAGACGTCGCCGACGAACTGCTCCGGTGGATTCTTCGTCGATGGATTGACGGGTTCGATATTCATCGGGTGTGCTCCTGGTTCGCGTCGAGTACCTCTCGTGCAACAGCCATGGCGCCCATGCCCTTTGGCCAGCCAGCGTAGAAGGTCACGTGCGTGATTGCTTCGGTGAGCTCGTCGCGGGTGACGCCGTTCTCGAGCGCTCGGCCAAGGTGAAGGCGGAGCTGTTCGAGGTCGCCACCAGCCGTGAGAACAGCGACGGTAATGAGGCTGCGGTCACGGGCGGGCAGTTCGGGACGGTTCCAGACGTCGTCGAAAAGGACGTCGTCCGTGAGCTCGGCAAGCTTCGGGGCGAAGTCGCCGAGGGTGCGGCGGCCGCCGCCGATCTGACGCGATTGTTCGGTCATGGGGACTCCCGGTGGGTCGTACGGGTGGTCTGGACTGCCGCCTTCACCGTGCACGTTTCGTAGTGGCGAGCGTGCACGGTGAGGGCGATGAAGCGTCACATCTCCTGTTCCCAGCCGGCGCGGGTGTCCACGCCTGCTGCGTCGGCGAGTGTCTCCAGGTCAGCGAGCTCGATGGTGGTCAGTTCGATGCGGCGCGCGGCGGCGATCCCATCGATGTAGTCCGGCTTGGTGACACCGATGATGGGGGCAGTGCCCTGAAGACAGCCGGTGTGACTGTCAAGCGTGATCCGCCGCTGGGCGCACCAGGGCGATGTTGAATTGGTAGTCGGGGTAAAACCCGGCGAGAGTGAACTGCAGACGCGAGTACATCTCGATGGCGCGGGCTGCGCTGATACCCCCGAGATCGAACAGACCACCGGGACGCCACCCGAACTCTTCAAGCAGCGTCGTCACGGCGGCCTTAGCGTCCGCATCGTCGCCAGCAACAAACATGAGGTGGTCGCCGGGAAGGCGCGCTGGGTTGAGCATGACTTCGTACTGGACGGTGGTCAGCGACTTCACGACGCGGGTGTCGGGGAAGGTGCGCTGGATGAGCTCGCCGAGGCTGTCATCGTTGACGATGCTCAGCCCGGGTGGCCAGCCCTCGGTGCGGTCCAGCGGCAGGGAGATGTCGAGGAGGACCTTGCCCGCCAGGTTGTCCGCGCCGACGAGCGTCAACGCCTCGATCGCGTTGGCGCCGAGGGTGGCGTTGATGATCAGTTCCCCATGCGCACCGGCGTCGGCCATCGCGACCAAGCGCGCATCTGGGTTGTCCGCGAACCATGTTGAGAGCGGGGGAATTCCTCGGTCGTCCGGCTCGGTGCGAGCGAGAGTCTGCTCGACATCGCGGGTGCCGATGACGACGTCGTGGCCGAGTCCGGCGAGGCGGGTCGCGAATGCGCGACCGACCATGCCGGTCCCGATGACAGCAATCTCCATGCTGATGTTCCTTTCGATCGTGGACCTGTCGTTCTGGGACCACCCGGGGCGCCGAATCGGACGCTGAGTTTGCCGTTCAGACCCCGGCGCAGGTGGTTCCCCTGATACAACGTGCATGTCTGCTTGTGCGCTTCCAGCCCGGAGCGGTGCTCAACAGCGGGCAGCAGTGGACACATTGAAGGGCTGCTGATGATGATGGGAATGCTTTACCAGGGCAGCTGCTGGCCGTCGCGGAAGAAGAGGCCGGTGGGTCCGTCATCGGGCAGGGTGGCTGCCCAGACGATCCCTGCCGCGCCGTCGTGAACGGGCCGGGCGAAGTTCTCCGTTCCGGGGCGCGTGGCGACCACGCCGGGGCAGACGGAGTTGACCAGGATGTGGTCGTCAGCGAAATCCTTCGACGCTTTGATGGTGAATGCGTTGACGGCGGCTTTCGTGATCGCGTATGCGCCGATGACGGTGGCTCCGAACTTTGCCATCTCGGCACCGGGGAAGTCGGCGAGGCCGTAGTCGGGGTCTCCAAAGGATCCCGCACCGCTGGAGACATTCACAACTCGACCGTGACCGCTGGCAGCGAGCAGGGGGTGGAACTTGGCGGTGACGGTCCAGGTGCCGATGACGTTGGTCTGGAACTCACGGGTGAGTTCCTCGATGTCCTTTTGCTGCACCGTCGGTGAGTTGATCATCATCGCGGCGTTGTTGACGAGCACGTCGACCGTGCCGAACCGTTCGCGCACCTCGTTTGCGGCAGCGGTGGCGCTGGTCGGGTCGAGCAGGTCGAGCTGCAGCGCCGACGCTGCGATCCCGTCCGCGTTCAATTCCGCGGCGAGGGGTTCAACCTGCTGCAGGGACCGGGCCGTAAGGATGACGTGGAAGCCCTGCTCACCAAGTTGACGGGCTGTTTCGAAGCCGAGGCCTTCCCGGCGGCCGGCACCAGTGATGACGGCGGTACGAGGCACGACGGCGCCGTTGTGGAGAGTGAGGTTCTCAGTCATGATCTCGACGCTAAGCGCGACGCGGACGCCTAGAGGTGGGTCTCTTGCACCCTCCCTTGCATCACGCCGCTTGTGCGACGGTGACTGCGTGTCGGCGACTGGTCGACCATCACCGGAGGGACAGCGATGACCGACATCAGCCGCCACTGCACATTGGCAGCGCCGCGCAACCCGTCGACCGACTACAGGGAGGTGCGGGCATGACGACGTATGCATCTCCCGCCGTTGTCCTCGATGTCCCCGATCTGGCCCCGTCCTCGGCGTTCATCGCGGAACATCTGGGCTTTGCCCCGATCGCCAGCGACGCCACGTTCGCCGCTTTCACCCATCCGAGCATCGACGTGCGCATCATCTTCACGCGCTCCAAGGCCAGCGCATCGGGTGCGCTTACGGGCGTGCAGATCGGACTGATCGTTGAAGACGTCGACGCTGACTGGGAGCGGCTCCGCGATCACGCCATCACTGCTTCCGAGCCGCAAACCATGGCGTCAGGTGAGCGTTTCGTCCTACTCACCGACGGCAATGGCGTCACTTACCGCCTCGTGCAGTGGGTCGTCTGAACTGAGCAGCTGAAGCGCTTGAGCACGGTTCGGGGTCGCTGCAATCGGGCGCGCAGTGGCCTCAGTCTCGGCGCAGCGAGCGATCTACGTCGAGCGGACCACCGTCCGGAGCGGGTGATTCGACGTTGCGGAGTTCTGCAGGCGCGGCCGACCAGCTGGCCAACAGCCGCATCGCCTCATCGGTCCGAGAGTCGGGAGCGACGCCGTACACGACGAGCATCAGCTCCGGCGCGGTCCGGACGTCGAAGGTCTGCGCCGTGAATTCCACGTCACCGACGAAATCATGAGTGAACTGCTTGATCCCTGCCCGGTACTTCAGAACTTCCTGTCCTGCCCACAGCGCCCGGAAGTCTGCGCTCTTCGTGGACAGCTGCCCGATGAGGTTCACTAAGTACTCATCGTCGGGGTTTCGTGCGACCGTGCCGCGGAGCACCGCCACCGTGTTCCGGGCGGCCAGGTCGCGGTTTCGGTAGAATGTCTGCCCTTGCTCATCGACGAACAACAGCAACGCCAAGTTCAGCACACCGCCGTCTCGGCATCCGGACTCCGGGTACAGCGCCCGGCCGAGCGCATTGAACGCCAACACATCCATGCGGTCGTTCTGGATGAACGCCGGTACCGCCAACGCGTCAAGTACCTCCTGCATCCCGTCCGGGATGGTCCGGGACGTCCCGCGGCGCGGTGCAGCGGCAAGTGATTTCGGTCGGGCCGCATCAACCAGGTTCCGCAGGTGTTCTCGCTCCACCTCGTTCAGCTGCAGCGCTCGAGCGATCGCTTCCACGACCTCCGCGGACACGCCTTTCGTGCGGCCCCGTTCGAAGCGGGTGTAGTAGTCGACGCTGACCCCCGCGAGATGTGCCAGCTCTTCCCGGCGGAGCCCCGGCACGCGACGACGTCCACCGAATGGCAGGATCCCGGCGTCTTGCGGTGTCAGACGGGCGCGTCGGGAGACGAGGAAGTCGCGCAGCTCGGTCGGCAGTTCCATGCCGGGGAGGCTACCCCGGGACGGGGCCCGTAGCGGGGGGTCTGCCAGTACCCGGGTTCAGCGGACCCGGTCCGGCCCCTCTCAACGGTGTTCTCATCGTCGTACGACGATGACGCGGCGGCGTCCCGCTGCTGCGCATCACCATCAAGAAAGAAGAAGGACATCGCATGAAGATCGCAATCCTTGGTACCGGCATGGTCGGGCGGACCCTTGCCGCGAAGCTCGTGACCCTCAACCACGAGGTCGCCCTCGGCACCCGCAACGTCGAGCAGACCCTCGCTCGCACCGACGCCGACCAGATGGGTAACGCGCCCCTCAGCCAGTGGCTACAGGACAACACGGCCGTGCAGGTGCGCGCCTTCGCCGACGTCGCTACGGACGCCGACCTGGTCATCAACGCCACCTCCGGTCAGGTGTCGCTGGATGTCCTTGCATCCGTCGGCTCCGAGGACCTCGCCGGGAAGCCCCTCGTCGACGTCGCGCTGCCCCTCGACCTGTCCGAGGGTATGCCGCCGACGCTGACGGTCGCAAACCAGGACAGCCTCGCTGAGCAGATCCAGCGCGCGTACCCCGACGCGAAGGTCGTCAAGACCCTGAACACGGTCTTCGCTGGCATCATGGTCGCCCCCGAGACAATTCCCGGCCACCACAACATCTTTGTCTCTGGTGACGACGCGGCCGCGAAGCAGACCGTCGTGGAACTCCTGGCATCGTTCGGCTGGCCCACCGACGCCATCATCGACCTCGGAGGAATCACCTCCGCCCGCGGTGCCGAGATGTACTCCCGCCTCTTCTTCCAGCTCACCGGCCTGCTCAACACCTGGAACGTCAACATCGCGATCGTCCACAACTGACCTCAATCGCTGAGGGCACGGGCGGCGCCGCCTCCGTGCCCCAGCGGTGCAGCCACATCGCCGATCTTCGCGCTGACCGGTCCCGCAGTCGCCCTAACACCGCAATCGTGGTCGCCCATTCTTCTCGGGGGCGCCGTGTTGGCACCCGCAGGCCCTCTCTGGTCCCTCAGCGAGTGCGACGCCGTCGTCATCGCTGCACTCAGCGTCACCACGGCGAACCTGCTCGTCTGGACGTTCTCCCGGACCCGCTTCGCCGATATCGACGCCATCAGCTGACCAAGCCCGGCAATAACCGGGCTTCCTCCAACACACTGCACACCAATGGGAGAAGAACGTGAGCAAGCGCATCGTCCAAAACGAGTTCGGCGGCCCTGAAACGCTGCACCTCGAAGACGTTCGCACGCCAAAGGCCGCTGACCTCGCGGACGATGAGGTTCTCCTCCGCGTCAGCTACGCCAGCGTCAACACCATCGACGTCATGACCCGAGCCGGTGGCGGCATGGCAGCGGCCGGCATCATCAGCACGCCATACACGCCGGGATGGGATGTATCAGGAACCGTTGAGGCAATCGGGACCGCCGTCGACGACCTCGCGCGCGGCGACCGCGTCCTTGGCCTGGTCGGCTTCCCACATCATGGCGGCACCTACGCCGAGCATGTCGTGGCGAAGGCGGAGCACCTCGTGCGCACACCTGCGGCGCTATCCGATGCGGCAGCAGCGGCCCTGCCGATGGCGGCGATGACCGCGTGGCAGGCATTCACGGACACCACGACCCTGACCACGGATGACCGGGTCCTCATCACCGGCGCGGGCGGCGGCGTCGGACACCTCGCGGTGCAGATCGCTCGCCACCTTGGAGCGACGGTCATTGCCGTCGCAGACGCTGGTAAGCACGACTGGCTCCGTGATCTCGGTGCTGACCTTACCGTCGACTACCACGATCAGGACGCCATGGCAGCCCTAGCCGAACGCCCGGTGGACGTCGCATTCAACCTCGCTGCACCCTCACTCGCACGCGCGCTCGGAGCGGTGCGCCGGGACGGCATCCTCATCGCATTGGGCGGCGGTGCCGCCGACGCGGCATCTTCCGCCGAGACCGCCGGCGTCCGCTTCGCCGCAACGCACGTCCACATCGACCGCGGGTGGCTCGAAGCCGTCACCGCCCTCGCGGGCGACGGCGTCATCCTCCCGGTGGTGTCGGAATCGTTCGCGGTCAGAGACGCCGCGCAGGCGCACCGAGCGATCAGCGGTGGCCACACCCGCGGCAAGATTGTGCTCCGCCCGTAACCGCACGACCACACCCACCACGGCGGAGTCGGATCAACCTTGACGAAGGGAACCACCCATGACCGCTCAGACCAGCCGCGCCCTTACGGACGACGTTGCCATTCCAATGCTCGGGTTCGGCACCTTCCTCATCCCGGACGACGAGACCGCAGACGCCGTCGCTACTGCCATCACGGTCGGCTACCGGCACATCGACACCGCTGAGGTGTATCAGAACGAGCGTGGCGTCGGCGAGGGGATCCGCCGCGGACTGGCAGCGAACGGACTCTCCCGCGAGGACCTCTTCGTCACCACCAAGCTCTGGCCCGGGTCTGGCGAGAGCACGTACAAGAGCACCGAAGTG
Organism: Curtobacterium sp. USHLN213; assembly: GCF_037144815.1. Taxonomy (NCBI): domain Bacteria; kingdom Bacillati; phylum Actinomycetota; class Actinomycetes; order Micrococcales; family Microbacteriaceae; genus Curtobacterium; species Curtobacterium sp. USHLN213. The sequence goes on from NZ_JBBCYQ010000007.1 coordinate 129,750, forward strand.
ACCGTCGCCGCGATCGAGGAGAGCCTCGACAAGCTCGGCCTCGACTACGTCGACCTGTACCTCATCCACGCCCCCTTCAACGCCCAGCAGCGCCTGAGCCAGTGGCGCGGTCTGGTCGAGCTTCAGAAGGCCGGGAAGGCGCGCGCTATCGGCGTCTCGAACTTCAACGCTGACCACGTGCAGGAGCTCCTGGACGCCGGCCTGTGACGCGCTGATTGAAGAAGGCCTCCCGGTAGTGGAGTGGAGCTGTCTAGGAACCGTTCCACGAGCCAGGAGGCCTTCATGGTCCACGCTAACGCTGTGCTGACTCCGCGCACTCGTCTCCGTCTTGCCCGGCTGATCGTCGAAGACAGATGGCCCGCGACGACCGCGGCGAAGATGTTCATGGTGTCGCCGATCACGGCCCGGAAATGGGCTGCCCGATACCGGTCGGAAGGACCAGCCGGGATGGCGGACCGGTCCAGTCGTCCGCACCGGATACCAACGAAGACGCCGCCGCCGCTGGTGAAACGGATCGTGAAAGCACGGTGGCGGCGTCGCCTCGGGCCGGTGCAGGTCGGTGGCGAGCTGGGGCTGCCAGCATCGACGGTGCACGCCGTTCTGGTGCGGTGTCGCATCAACCGGCTGTCCCACATTGACCGGGTCACCGGGGAGCCGATCCGGCGCTACGAGCACGACACTCCCGGCGCGATGATCCACGTCGACGTGACGAAGTTCGGCAACATCCCTGACGGCGGTGGCTGGCGGTTCGTCGGAAAGCAGCAGGGCGACAAGCACAAAGCAGCCACGGCACTGCGGACTGGGAAGACCGTCAACGGCAATTGGAAGATCGGCACGGCGTTCGTGCACACAGTGATCGATGACTGCTCTCGCGTGGCCTATGCCGAGATCCACGGCGACGAGAAGGCCGTCACCGCGATCGGTGTCCTCCAACGGGCCGTCGCGTGGTTCGCCGACCGCGGTGTCACGGTCAAGCGGGTGCTCTCGGACAACGGCTCCGCCTACAAGTCCCACGCCTGGGCTGATGCATGCGCGGCGCTCGGCATCACACCGAAGAAGACCCGCCCATATCGGCCCCAGACAAACGGGAAGATCGAACGATTCCACCGCACCCTCGGCGAGGGATGGGCATATGCACGGTTCTACCGATCAGAAGCAGAACGCCGCCAAGCGCTTCCCGGCTGGCTGCACTTCTACAATCACCACAGGACCCACTCCGCCATCGGAGCACCACCCACCATCAGACTCAACAACCTGCCTGGACATCACAGCTAGGCGAATCGCTGCCAGCGCGGTCATTTAGCCAGCTGACACGTTCTGATTCTCCTGCGGGAGCCCGGTGGCGCGGCCGGCGATTGCGGCGATGGTTCGGCGGGGGAGGAGCCTTGCGACGATGTTGGCGACGAGTGCGTTGTCGAGGCCGTGCACGGTGCTGGAGCGGCCGGCCCGCAGTGCACGCAGTCCGTGGCGAACCAGGTCGGCTGCAGAGCGAGAGCGGCCGGTTCGGGCGGATTCTCCTGCGACGTCGAAGAACTCGGTGTCGGTGGCGCCGGGGCAGAGCGCGAGCGCACGGACACCGGTGCCCCGCAACTCGACGGCGAGGGCTTCGGTGAAGGAGAGCACGAACGCTTTGCTGGCGCCGTAGACGGCCATGTGCGGGACGGGTTGGAACGACGCGGTTGAGCCGATGTTGATGATGGAACCGCTGCGCCGCTCGACCATCCCCGGGAGGAGTTTGGTGATCAGGCCGACCAGGGCGGTGCAGTTGACCTGCACTTCGCGTGCGAGGTCCGCTGGGCTGGAGTTCGCGACGTCGTCGTGGACGCCGAAGCCGGCGTTGTTGACGAGGGTGTTCACGGTGATGCCCTGGGCGTCGAGTTCGTCGCTGATGCGGTCCCAGATGCCGTCCTCGGTGAGGTCTGCCGGGAGGACGGTCACGCGTACGCCGTGTCGGTCCTGGAGTCGGGCCGCGGCGGCTTCGAGACGATCGCGTCGGCGAGCAACGAGTACGAGGTCGTGTCGTTCGGCGGCGAACTGTTCGGCGAAGGCGAGTCCGATGCCGGAGGAAGCGCCGGTGATGAGTGCGGTCATGGGGTGTCCGTTCGGTCGGGGCTGATGCGGGCGATGAACGCGTCGACGAGGGCGATCAGTCGGTTGCGGATGCTGGCGTCGTCGACGCGGAGGAGTCCGAGCACGGACGCGCCGTCGATGAGGACTGCGCACTCGTCCGCGGTGAGGGAGTCGTCGGTGTCGGGGCGGAGGTCGCCACGTTCGCGGGCTTCGGCGAGGCATCCGAGGATGAGGCGGCGGAGGGTGTCGGCGGACTCCGCGCGGGCTGCACGGATCGCCTCGTCAGTGACCGTGGCGCCCACGAGGGCGACGTCGACGCGCGCTTCGAGGATCCGATCGTCGTCTAGAGGAAGCGCCTCCAATAGCGACGTACGGAGGGCTTGCAGTCCGTGGAGCGAGCGGGTGCGTTCGATGACGCGCTCGAGAGTGCGGTCGTAGGCGGCGCGGTGGGCGTCCTGGAGGATGTCGTCCTTGCTGGTGAAGTAGTGGGCGAGGACGCCGAGGGAGATGCCTGCTTCGGCGGCGACCGAGCGGAGCGTGACGGCGGGAATACCGCCCCGCTCGATCACGCGCCAGGTCGCGCTACTGATTTCCGCTCGGCGAGCCTGGTGGTCGACGTGTTTCGGCACGAAACGTCCTCCCCTGTGTTGTCGTGGTGACAGTCGGTGGTGTCAGTGCTGGACGCGAAGCGACCGCGTCAGCGGCGCCGCTGTGCGCGGCGCGGCCTCAGGCTGCTGGCCGCTAGCGATGCGCGAAAGATGCACGACCCCCGCGGCGGCAAGCCAGATCGGCAGCGGCCACAGCGAGATCCGCTCCCAGATGCCGAGGTCGACGCTGAGAAACGCGCCGGTGCCTTCAGCGGCGCCGGTTGCGACGATGCCCACGACGGATGCGACCGCGACGAGCATGGTCAGCCATCCGGCGGTGCGGTGGCCGTGGCGGAGCGCGCGGACGGCGAGGATCGCAAGTCCCGCTGTCGCGGCGCAGGTCTGCAGGAGCGCTGCGGCGCTGTGGATCGTGAAGTCGACGTTCTCCGGAACGAATCCCACGATGGCCGTGCCGACGCCCCCGAGCCCGATCAGGACGTACGCGGTCCGCACCGCCCGGGTCATACCCGGCGCTGCAGCGAACAGCAGGCCGCCGACAAACCAGACCGCACCCCACAAGACGAACGAGGTGTTCATGACCGTGTGCAGCGGCGAGCAAACCTCCATCGTCGAACCGACGGGGAAGTGCCCGCAGGCCGTTGCGCCGAGATCACTGACGTAGTTCCGAGCGAGGGAGTACGGGGTCCGCCAGGCGCTTGCTGCGGCGAACTGGGCGAAGAACCACAGCAGGCTCGAGAACCACAGCAACGCGCCGGCGATCTCGGTCGGAGCAGGCCGACGGGTTGATGATGCGGACATGACAGCACCTTTCATAGATCGAGTGATCCAGATAGTGCTCCCGAGGGCGACGCCATGCAAGTCCAGGCGATCAGTCTGTGGAAGATCGAATGATCTAGTCAGGCGACCGCGGGGTGCTCCAGGACCCGGGTGGCGAGCATTGCGATCGTGTCGACGAGGGCCCGCAGGCCGGCATCGCTCAGGCTGCTCTGCCGAATCGCGACTGCCACCTCGCGGCGCACCGCGGGGTCTGGGGTGCGGAACGTGACACCTGCTGGCGCTTCGGTGACTGCCATGCGCGGCACCAGCGCGACTCCCGTGCCGGCGGCCACAAGGGCGAGCTGAACGGAGTAGTCGATGGTGCGGACGGCGATAGCCGGTTCGAAACCGGCGGTGGCGCAGGCTTGGAGGAGCATGCGTTGGCAGGCGGTGCCATCGGGTGCTGCCATCCACTGCTCGTGCGAGCGATTCCGCAGCGGATGCGCCGTGTCGGCAGGTTCGGTGTCCGGGACGGCGAGGACCACTGGCTCTGACCCGAGCTGCTCCAGGTGGATCCCGTCGGGCGCGGTCCGGGGAAGGTTCGAGTAGGAGTGGACGATCGCCGCGTCGATACGCCCGGCCCGGAGTGCCTCAACGGCGTCGTCGGGTTCGAGAACGTCGAGCTCGACATCGAGTGCGCCGCCGGCGTCTCGGAGGTGACGACTGAGCGGCGCGACGATCGTCCGCGCGGCAGTCGGGAACGCTGCGATGCGGTACTTGCCCAGTGAGCCCGCACGGATGCTGTCGAGTTCAAGTTCCGCCAACGTCAATACGGCGGCGAGGTCCCGGCCGTGGCGGGCGAGCTGGGTACCCGCGGCAGTCAGACGGAGCCGCCGCCCCTGTCGTTCCGTGAGGGGCACGCCGGCCTCCCGCTCCAATGCACTGAGCTGCATCGACACACCGGACGCGGTCTGGCGGAGCTCACTAGCGACGGCAGCGATCGTCCCCAGACGCTCGAGATCAGCAAGGAGCTGTAGACGACGTGCATCGAGCATCTAAAACCTCATCACGAGTGATTAATGTGCTCATTAATGGTAACTAGTGCTGATGCTCTTTCGCCAGCATGATCGGGGCATGACCCGCCACGCTGCCACCCTCGCCGGCTTCGCCGTAGTCGTCCTCTGGGCAAGCGCCTTCCCGGCGATCCGCGTCGCCGTCCCTGAGTTCGGTGCCGTCGGACTGTCCTTCGTGCGGCTCGCCGTTGCAGCGATCGCGCTCATCGTGGTTGGGCTGATCATGCGCATCCGGCTCCCACGACTGGCGGATCTTGGCTGGGTAGCGGCGTGCGGACTGACCGGCATGGCGGCATACCAGCTGCTCCTCAACTGGGGTGAGCTGCACGTGCCGGCGGGAACTGCGAGCATCATCGTCTCCGCGGCGCCGCTGGTTTCCGTCCTCGTCGCACGTGTCCTCTTCGCTGAGCGTGTCCCGGTCATCGTCGGTGTCGGTTCGCTCGTTGCGCTGGCCGGGGTGACGGTGGTCTGCCTTGCGCGGTCTGGGATCGGGTTCGGTGCGGCCGCATGGGTGGTGGTCGCGGCGATGGTCGTGCAGGGCATCTACCACCCGTTGCAGAAGCCGCTGCTGCGGAAGTACTCCAGCATCGAAGTCGCCACCTACTGCATGCTCGCCGGCGTGGTGATGACCCTGCCGTTCGTTCCGGTGGGCTGGGCGATGATCGTTCACGCCGGCCCGGCCGGGTGGCTCTCTGCCGCCTACCTCGGATTGTTGCCGTCCGCGCTCGGGTTCGTGCTGTGGGCATTCGCCGTGGCACGGATGCCGGTCGCACTGTCCACCTCGCTGCTGTACCTCGTCCCACCGGTCGCGGTCCTGATCTCCTGGATCTGGCTCGGGGAAGTTCCGTTGGTGCAGGAAGCCGTCGGCGGCGTCATCGTCCTCCTCGGCGTCGCCCTCGTGTCGCAGGGCGAACGGCTTCGCCGCGCCCTCGGACGCCCCAAGACGGAGAACGTGATGGTGAGCTTTCCCGAGTAGAGTGATTGCTCCTGCAGAAGGAGCACCATGCCACTACGATCCGACTGGTCCGAACGCCCCTGCACGATCGCTCGCGGGGTCGACGTGCTCGGCGACCCGTGGAGCCTGCTGATCCTGCGCGAAGCCTTCGGCGGCGCAACCCGGTTCGAGGAGTTCTCCCGCCACACCGGCATCACCGACAAAGCCCTCAGCGGCCGACTGAAGACGATGACCGAGAACGGGCTGCTTGAGCGGGTCGACGCAGCGTCCGGATCGCGACCCCGGCCGGAGTACCGGCTGACACGTGCTGGCGCGGACGCGCTCCCCGTCCTGCACGCCTTCGCCCTCTGGGCCGAGCAGCACGCGCCGAACGCCGAACTCGGCCGTCTCGGCATCAACTGCCGCGCCTGCGGCGCTCGCGCGCAGAGCGCCGACACCTGCCGCACCTGCGGCCACACCCTCGACATTGAGAACACCCGGTGGACCTGGGCCGGCTCCCGCGACGGCGAACAGGTCGACCTCAGCAACGCCCTGCACAACCTCAAAGATGGTCGGCTTGCTTCAAGATAGCTAAACCTGACACACTTTCCTACATCCTCCGGCACGTCGCCGCGAGGGGAAGGGTGTGGTTGCGATGCGGGTATTGGTGGTCGGCGCTGGCGCCGTCGGCGGATTCTTCGGCGGCCGGCTCGCCGCGGCCGGCGTGGACGTGACGTTCCTGGTTCGCGCGGCCCGGGCCGACGCGCTCCGCCGGGACGGACTGCGGCTCGTCAGCCCAGACGGCGCCGTCGCGGCGATCCCCGTCGTGGCGGTCACCGCCGATGAGCTCAACCATCCGTGGGACGTGGTTCTGCTAAGCGTGAAGGCGACCGCCATTATCCCGGCGCTCGACGACGTCGGTGCGGCCATCGGGCCCGACACCGTCGTCCTGCCGCTCCTCAACGGCATCGGACACCTCGAGATGCTCACCGATCGGCTCGGAGCGCACAGCGTCCTCGGCGGCGTGGCGGTCGTCGCCACGGAGCTCGACGCCGACGGCACCGTCCGCCAGCTCACCCCCGGCGGCAGCATCGCCCTCGGCGAGCTCGACGGATCCTGGTCCGAGCGCACGACCACGATCGCGGAGCTGTTCGCCCCCGCGGACTTCGCCACCGCCGTCTCAGACTCCATCGTGCAGGACATGCGCGAGAAGTGGGCGTTCATGGCAGCGGGCGGCGCCGCGACCGTCCTCCACGGCGGCCCGGTCGGGACCATCGTCGCTGCCGACGGCGGACTCGCTGCCGTCCTCGGTGTGATCGCTGAGGTGGAAGCGGTCCTCGCCGCCACGGAACACCCGGTTCGACCGGCTGCGCACGACCGCACCATGGCGGTACTGACAGCGGCCGGATCTCCGTTCACCACCTCGCTGTACCGCGACTTCGTCGCCGGACGGCCAACCGAAGTCGAACCGATCCTCGGTGACCTCGTCGCCCTGGCAGCCCGCGTCCGCGTCGACGTCCCACGCCTGCACTCGGCAACGGTCCGCGCCCGCGTCGGCCAGCCGCACACTTCCGCACAGCACGTTCCGGCGTCGGTCTGAGGAGCAGCGATGAACGACGTTCACTGGGACACCAAGATCGCCGTCGTCGTCCGTGACGACCTCGCCGGATGGCAACGGCTGAACGTCACCGCGTTCACAGTCGCCGGCATCGCCGCCGCCGAACCCAAAATCGTCGGGGAACCATACGAGTACGCGGACGGCGTGACCACCGGAGCGCTTCTGCAGCAGCCGGTGTTCGTGTTCGAAGCGACCGGGGAGAAGCTCACCACGATCGCCGGCCGCGCGCACCGCCGCGGCGTCACGCTGACGGTCTACCCGGAGACGATCTTCGCCACGAATAACGACGCGGACAACCGCGCCACCATCGCCGACCTCGCCTTCGACCAGGTCCGCATCGCCGGCCTCGCCGTTGGCGGTCCGGCGAAAGAGATCGACCGGGTGATCAAGAGCGCAGTGGTGCGGCACCCATGAGCACAGCAACCACCAGCCGCACTCGGACCGCGACGGCCGTGGTGCTCATCGCGAACTTCATGTGCAACCTCGACCTCTGGGTCGTCAACGTCGCCGTCACCGCGATCGGCAAGAACCTCCCCGGCAGCTCCCTCGACGGACTCTCCTGGGTCATCAACGGGTACGCGATCGCCATCGCCGCACTCCTGATCGTCAGCGGCCGCGCAGCCGACCGCTACGGCGTCACGCGCGTGTTCCAAGCCGGCCTGATCGTCTTCACCGCGGCGTCCGTGCTCTGCGCCGGCGCGCCAGACCTCGGGTTCCTCATCGGCTTCCGTGTCCTGCAAGGCATCGGCGGCGCGATGATCACCACCGCGTCGCTCGGCCTCCTGCTCAACACCACGGCGCCAGACGCCCGACCGCACGCGGTGCGCACCTGGGCCGCCGTCGGCGCCCTCGCCGCAGCGACCGGACCGACGATCGGCGGCCTGCTCGTGACCCTGGACTGGCGGTGGGTGTTCCTGATCAACCTGCCCATCGGCGTCGTCGCGATCCTTCTCACCTGGCGACGCGTCCCACGCATCAGCGGACAACACGGCGCCCCACATCCGGACCTCGTCAGCGCCCTCCTGCTCTCCGCCGCCGTCGCCGCGCTCGTTGCAGAGATTGTCGAGGTCCCACAGACGGGCTGGACGATCACGACGATGCTCCTCGCCGCGGCAGTCCTCGTCGCAGCCGGCCTGTTCGTCTGGCGCTCACGAGTCCACCGGAACCCGCTCGTCGACCCGGCAGCGTTCCGGGGCGCACGGTTCGGGCTCGCGAACACAGCGATGCTCGCCTTTTCCGGAGCGTTTGGCATCATGCTGCTGTCGAACTCGTTGTGGCTGCAGAACGTCTGGCACTACGGGCCTGTACGTACTGGCCTCGCGATGGCGCCCGGCCCCCTTATGGTCCCGCTCACCACCGCGGTGGTCCGCCGCATCGGGACGCGGATCCGTCCCATCACCTTCGTCGCGTGGGGCGGCGCGATCTTCGCCGCAGGCATGGTGTGGGGCGTGCTGTTCCGCACCGCCCAACCCGCATACGCTGCCGTGCTGCTGCCGCAGCTCATCGCCGGCGGCATCGGAGTCGGTCTCGCGATGGGCAACCTTCTCGCGACCGGCGCCGCTACCGTGCCGCCCGCACAATCAGGTGCAGGCAGCGGCATCCTCAACACCTCGCGGCAGATCGGCTCGAGCCTCGGCGTCGCCGTCGTCATCACCGCCCTCTCCGCACCCGGCCAATCCGTGCACGGATTCGACATCGCATGGGGTGTTGCCGCGGCCGCTGCAGTGCTGACGACGGGCCTGGCAGCCGTGCTGCACCTTCGAGCGCGTCGAGCGACGTCCGGCTGAGGATCCCTAAGTGGGCGCACCATCCGGCGCTACCTGGTTCGAAGGACTTCGTGCATCGGAGGATGCAATCCAGGAGCTGAGGATGCGGAGCTTGTCATCGGTCGGTGTTCCCGCTGCTGGGGTCCAGATGGTGATGTGCTGATCGACGACGCCGAGCGGTTGGAAGCTGTCCCAGTCGAACCTGAGCGCGCCGACTTCCGGGTGGTGGACGGTCTTCGTGCCTTGCCCGCCGCCGGCCACGTGGCGGTCGGCCCACCACGTGCGGAACTGCGGATACCCGACGGAGAGCTCGCCGACGATCGCTGCAAGCCCTGGGTCGTGAGGGTTGTCGGCTGCTTGGCTGCGGAGGAGGGCAACGCCCGTGCGGGCCATGCCCTCCCAGTCGTCATAGAGGTCTCTCGCTCGTGGGTCCGTGAAGAGCATCCGGACGTAGTTGCGGTCCTGCGGCGGCCGGTGGTCGAGGTCGAGCAGGAGTGCGCCGGCGAGGGGGTTCCAAGCGAGGTAGTCGAGGTACTTCCCGACGACGAAGGCGGGTGTGCCGTCCAACCGGCCGAGGAGCCGTTGCAGCTGTGGGCTGACCGCGCTCTGTCGTCGGCGCGGTTGGACGCGCCGATCGGCGTGCTTCGCGAGTCCTTCGACGTACTCTCGCTCGACCGCGGTCAGCAGGAGCGTGCTTGCGAGGGCGTCGAGAACCGGGGCAGAGGGAGCCGGCCGTCCCTGCTCGATTCGGGTGTAGTAGTCGTGGCTGATCGCGACGGACGCGGCGACTTCTTCGCGGCGGAGTCCGCTGACGCGTCGAGAGCCCGGTATCCCGGCATCGAGGCCGAGCATCTGGGGAGTGAGTTCGCTGCGTCGCGCTTTGAGGAACAGCCCAAGCTCTTCCAGGTGCGGGTTCTTCGCGGCCACGGTCCCTCCGATCGCGTCTCATTGCACTGATGGAAGTGCCGCGCGCGGGTAGCAGGCCCGGGCGCGGCACCGGCGGGTGTGACGCTACGCGGTGACGTGCTTGTGGAAGTAGCGGCTGATGTTCGCGACGGCGTAGTCGACGTGCTTGTCGGAGTCGTAGTAGTCCCAGTGGTTCCCGTCGCACCAGGCGAGTTCCTTATCGCCCTGCGCGGCCTCGTAGAGTGCCTTCGCGTTCTCGGGCACCGCGGACTCGTCGGAGTGCACAACGATCGTCGGCATGGTGATGTCCGATGCCCGGGCGAGAGCGTCGAAGTCGAGCCACGTCGTCCAGGACTGCACGTTGAGCTTGCTCGTGTACTCGGGGACGCCGCCGCGAGCGGGGTTGTTGTAGTAGTCGTACGCGCCCTCGATCGGGACGTAGTTCGCGGCGTCCGGCTCCGTCTCGCTGTAGACCGTAATGAACGTCTCCTCGCCGGTCTGGTCAGCCTTCTGCTTCGCGGCGGCAGCCTGTTCCAGGCGCTCAGCGATGCCGTCTTGGCTGTAGGTGGCGTCGAGGACGGCCGGGGTCACGAGGAACCCAGCGGCGGTCGCGAGTGCCTTCACACGGTCGTCGCCAGCGGCGAGGAACGTGGCGTTGCTGGCGGAGGTACACACGCCGAGCATGCCGACAGCCTCGACGTACGGCAGGTCAAGCAGGAACGTGACCGCGGCCTGCAGGTCGGCAATCTTCTCGGCAGGAACTTCGAGCTGGCGGGGCGTGCCCTCAGAGTCGCCGTAGTGGGCGTAGTCGAACGCCAGCGTGACCAGGCCCTGCTCCGCGAGCTTCTGCGCGTAGGTGCCGGCCATCATCTCCTTCACGGAAGTGAACGAGCCCTGCACGATCGCGGCCGGGTAGTGGCCGTTCTCGTCGAAGTCGGTGGGGGTGAACAGGTTTCCGACGAGCGTCAACCCGTCACGGGTGAAGTTGACCTTCTGCATGACCCCACCCTCGGTCGGACCGAGACGGCCGACAATGGGAAAGATTCTTCCTAGACACCGTCACTCCCGCTCAATGCCACCCGCGCGCCGTCTCGATAGCCGATCGCCCATTGAGACGTCTACCCCGTCGTTCTCCGAGGCTGGTCCTACTATCGCTTGTCTGAGTGGCGGCCCCGGAGGACGACGAAGGTCAGTACGATCGCCAACCCAACAGCCAAGATGAGCACGCCGTACAGGTGGTGCTCGACTCGCGCGAGGAAGGACCCCGTCCCGAACACGGCAAGTCCGAACGCGAACAAGACCCAGAGCCAGACGGGTGTGCGACGGCCCGGCTCGATGTCATCTGGCATGAGCCGAAGCTACGCTGCCTCGACGCGGGTCGAACGTCCGATAGCCGATCGGCTATTGGTCGCCCGATAGCGAGTATCAGCGGCCGTTGGACGAGTCGTGGTTGTCGCTCGGGGCGCGGGAGGGTCGTTGCGTCAGCGGACGACGAGTCGGATGGGCTCGATGGGGATCGGTTCGAAGCAGGCGACGAACTCCGCCGCGTTCCCGGAGGTAGTGGCGACCGGTGAGTCCACGATTGTCAACGTGTCACCACCCGCGGCGACGAGCGAGCGAAGCGCCTCGGCCGTCGTCGTCACCGTCGCCGCAGCATCAGCGGGGATGTCAGTCCGCAACACCGCGACCCCGCGCCGGATTTCCAGCGCGGCGCTCGTTCCGGTGTCGGTGAACACGAAGCCGACGGTGACGTGTGCGTGCTCGGCGGCAGCGGCGTCGACTCGGACGCGGAGGGCGTCGATGATCTTCTCCGGCGGGAAGAGGGCGACGATGTCCGGCGGAGAGAAGCTCAGGGACTTCGCGGAGTCGATAGCGTCCTCGAGTTCCAGCGCTCCTCCGAGCGCGAGGTTGCGCCAGTACATGTTCTTCTGTTGGAAGGCCCACGCACGCATCGCGGCGGCTTTCAGGCGGCGAGCTTCGGTGTCGTCGTGGTTGACACGGACTACGTGGGTCAGGATCTCCATCGCCCACCCGCGCTCACCGGCGTCGATCGCTTTCTGGGCTGCGGCGAGGACCGAGTCGCGTCCTCCGAGTGCGTCGACATACCTCGCCGCCTTGTCGTGGTGGGCCGGGGTTGCCAGCTCGGTCGGGTCGCCCTGATACCACCCGAGCAGTCCGTCATAGATGTTGCGAACGGAATGCTCGGGAGTGCCGTAGTACGGCTGCAGCCATGGGTCGGTCCGGAGGTGCACGGGCAGGCTCTTGGCGACGAGGTCGAGCTCCTCACGGGTGAAGCCCTTGTTGATGTGTCGCACCGTTTGGTCGTGGAGGAACTGGATCGCGTCGCGGTAGTTCGTGATCCGCTCGGTGATGAAGGCGTTCCCAACCCATGGGCGCATGTGCGATCCGGAGTACGAATCCGCCCCGCCAGCGTGGTCGAGGAGCCGATCCACGCCCTGCCGCCAAAGTTCCACGTCGCGGTAGGCCGTGCCACGGAGCGTGTATAGGTTCGGGAACGACTCCCCCTGGATGGTCTCGGAACCGTGGACGTGCTTCAGGTCTGAGAACCAGGCGTCGATCTCGTCTTGCGCGTCACCGTAGGCGTGGAACACCGTCATGCGCACCCCGGCGATGACCAGATCCTCGCTCTCGCCGACGGTGATCGTCGGCATGAACGTCGACACCGGCGCCGGCTTGAACAGCGGGCCGAGGCCGCCGTGCACGGACCCGTCAGGCCCGACCGGCACCACCGTCACGAGAGACGAGCGTGCGCCGAGGATCGGCCCGATGAGGCTCGCGTCGTTGATGAGCCAGTCCGTGAACGACTCGTGGGTGATGACGTCGACACGTCCTTCGTGGACGTCCTCCTTGCTGACACCGAGTCCCGAGATGGCGAACGCGTGGTCCGGGTGCCGGTGCGTGTACACGACCGCGCGGACAGGGAGGTCCGAGAACTTGCGGAAGTCGGTCATGACCTCGGATGCTGCACCGTCGTTGAACCCAGGGTCGATGATGATGAGCCCGTCGTCGCCGACGACCATCGTCGGCGAGCAGAGCTGGTAGCCGACCGCCGTGTACACGCGGCCAGCCACGGGCATGTAGATCCGCTTACCCATCTGACGTGCCCACGCGGTCTGCTCCGAGTGGACTCTTGGGTCTGCGTCTGTCACTGTGAGCGACGGACCCGCGTCGTAGACGACCGGGGCCAGGTTGTCCTTGAAGCCGTCGAAGAACTCTTCCCACTCCTCCACCGTGCGCATGCGTGCTTCTCCTCAGTCGGCTTCTATGCAGCACCTCAACATCTGACATGGGACGCCTGAAGGCTCCACCCGTTCTGGGTGAACCTGCCGTTCTCAACGCGTCGGAGAATCCGTGCATGGCGGAGCGACGAACACCCAACATCTTGTTCTTCCACGTGGACAACCTCGGTTTCGGGGAGCTGAGTTCCTATGCGGGAGGGCCGTTCCGGGGTGTCGTGACGGAGCGGATCGACGCGTTCGCGGCGGAGGGCTTTCGGCTGACGAACTACTCGCCGGAGGCCCAGTGCACACCCACGCGCTCAGCCCTCCTCACCGGTCGTCATGCGATCCGCTCGGGAACACAGAGCGTGCCGATCGGTGCGACCGATGGATGGGGCCTCGTCCGGTGGGAACGCACCCTCGGTGATCTGCTCGATGACGCTGGGTACGCTTCCGCGGCCTACGGCAAGTGGCATGTCGGGGAAGGGCCCGGACGGTGGCCCACTGACCACGGTTTCCGGGAATGGTACGGTCCTGCACGGACGTACGATGAGGCGCTCTGGCCGACGGACCCGTGGTACCGCCCCGGCCGGGATCGTGTCTCCCGGATGCTCGAGATCCGCGCTGGCGACGACGACGTGACCGAACGGGAACAGCTCACCTTGGAGGTCCGGCGGGACTGCGATCTCGAGTACCTCCGCCGCGCGGAGGGGTTCATCCGAGCCGCGCGCGAGGACGACGAGCCCTTCTTCGTGTACTTCAACCACTCCCTCATGCACATGCCCACCGTTCCCCGTGCCGAGTTCACGGGTTCGAGCGGGCAGGGCGAATGGGCCGACTGCCTCCTGGAACTCGACCACGACTTCGGTCAGCTGCTCGACCTCCTCGCCGAGCTCGACCTGACCGAGGACACGATGGTCGTGTTCGCGGGCGACAACGGGCCCGAGGACGTGCTGCTCTGGCGTGGGAGCCCCGGGTACTGGGAGGGGTCGTACTTCGCCGGCGGCGAGGGAAACCTCAGGACGCCGTGCATCGTCCGGTGGCCCGGCCAGATCCCCGCAGGGCGGACGAGCAACGACATCATGCACGTGACCGACTGGTTCACCACGCTCCTGAGCGCCGCGGGGGTCGACGCGCCGTCGGACAGGGCGATCGACGGCATTGATCAGTCCGCCTGGCTCACCGGAGCAGAGGACCGCTCCGGTCGCGACGGGTACCTCTACTGGATGGGGTCCGAACTGTACGGCGCCAAGTGGCACGACTTCAAGCTCGTCCTCGTCGCCCAGCGCTACCTGGAGGAGGCAGCATCCCGATTGCCGACACCTCGGATCGTCAACCTCATCACCGACCCGCAGGAGCGTGAGGCCATCGCCCTGCCACACCTGCACACCTGGACGGCGGAGCACTTCAACCGCATGATCGCCGACTTCGGACACAGCGTCCGAACCGAGCCACTCATCCCGCCCGGCACCGACGTCGACCACACACCCGACCGGGGTTGACGAAACCATGGCCACACCGGAGGTGCAGATCGACGGGGAGGACTACCCGCTTCGATCACCACTGCTCGTCCTCGTGCTGACCGTCGTCACGGTCTTCATCTACTGGCTCGTCTGGTACTTCGACGTGAACGACCAGACCAGACGGCTGCTCCGCGACGAGCGGATCAAGCCGTGGCTGTCGCTCCTCGCGATCGTCCCCGGCGGACTGCTAATCGTGCCCGCGTTCGTCTCCATCTACCGGACCGGTGCTCGCATCCGCCGAGCCGAGCTGCAGCTCGGCGTCGAGAAGCCTGTTCATCCTGCACTCGGGGTCGTCTGCGCCTTCCTCACCACCGTCACGCTCATCTTCGCCGGCGGAACCGGGTACTACTACCAATCACATCTGACCGCCGCCTACCGCGCTCAAGATGCTCCGGAGCAGCTCGCCGAAGCAGCGAAGTCGTAAGACGCTGGTGCTGGTGCTGCACAAACTGGCACGAGACGCATTCCGCAGTCAGTCACCGACAAAGAGCGACGTGTCCGGTAGACGATCTTCTACCGGACGGCGCGAGCTGCAAGTATCGGGCCATGGCACTTTCAGACATCTTGGCGGCCCTCGGGCTGGCCGGAGGCGTAATCGGCTTCTTCGTCGCTCTCGCGGCACGCAAGAAGGCGGACGAGTCAGAGAGAGTTGCCAACGACGCTCGAGCGGACGCTGCAGCAGCCCTCTCGCGCAGCGCAGATTCGGGTGAGCGGATTGCGGAGGCCGTCGAAAAGATGGCTGCAGTCGCTTCTGAGCCAGACGTCGACCTCGTCCGCGTGTACGAAGAAGCCCTGAACGCGAAGGTGGAGTGGGCAATCGAGGAACGCGTAGACGCGCACTCGTACCGGCTGCGAAACGCCGGAAACGTTGGCGCTGAGGACGTGCAGATCAGCGCCGTTCCCTCCGAGCATGCAGCCCTCCTCGTCGGAGGTAGCCTCGGCAATCTAGACGCCGGCCAGGCCGGTGTCTTTCACACGTCACCACGACTGACGCTGTCACTTCGCCGGATCGCGGTGAGCTGGTTCGAAGCAGACACCGGACAGCAGATGTCGGCGGAGCTGGCTCTCCCCTGACCGCCTCCGGCACGCCGGGTCCCCAACCACCACTGACCATTTCGATACACGATCGGGTCAAGGAAGTATTGGACGAATCTCGTGGATGAACTCAGCTGACGTGGACCGAGCTGGGCGAAGCTGCCAGACGCCGCTCGCCTCACAGCGTGGCGCGAGCAAGCGGCACGTCGGAACCATGCGGGTCTCGCAAGCCCGTCGTGAGGCGCGCGACTTGATGAGCTGAGGGCGTGTGCGCGGCCGACTGGGGCGAGGCGTCGCACATAGCTGGTCCGTTTTGGTTCGCATCAGCGGGACGCCATACGGACGGTGACGGGAGCGCTCATAGGGCTGATCAGCGCCACGTCCAGGCGGCTATGACGCGCTCCGCTTCGGGCGCTTCCGACCCGAAGTGGTGCCGGCGGGACGGGTTCGCCACTGACCCTTGTCGGGCGCTTTCCTTGAACGGGGAGCCCCACGGTGCGCGCGGAGCGCGCAGTCAGGGCAGCCAGCGGGGTACTTGGAGGTGTGATTGTCCGGTCGGACTGCGAACGCGCCGTGCTCGCTGCACGCGACGCTCACGTCCGTCTTCGCGTCGACGTAGACAACCTCGCTGTAGTCGTAGCGGCTGCCATGGATCTTCTGCGCCTTCGCGATGAATCGCTCGCGGCGGAGCTCGACGCGCGCGTTGAAGCCCTTGCAATCGCGGCACCCCTGCCCGCGCTGCGGACCCCATGGCGTGTCACGGATGCGGCGGTGCTCCCGAGGGGTTAGAGCGAAGGGCCCGTGGCCGGGGCAGATGATGGTGACCTTCGTGTCGCCGTTGATGTACGCCGCTTCGACGAGGGAGTAGTCGTAGCGGCCCTCGTGCAGCTTCGTAGCGAAGTCGATGAACTCGGCGGCTCGTTCTTCGCGGGTTGCGGTGCGGTAGTCCATTGGTGTCCTCCAGGAGTTGGTTCTCCTGCCCCTATGCGCGACCCCGGAGCCCGGCTGTGACCTGTGCCTGTCCGGCTTCGTTTCGTGGTCAGGGCCGCCTGCCGCGAAGGACGACGCATAGCTCCTGCCATGAGCACACTTCTTCCCGGCGCTGTCGAGGCGCTTCGCCGACCACGAGACTTCGAGCACCCGGTCATCCCGCGGCAGGAGGCGGTCAGTTCCGTGACCGACTTCGGTCGTCCCCGCGGCGCCGCGTATGGCCGTCCGTTCGCGCGTCCCGGACTGGTCACCGACTGCGCACATACGCGCTGCTGGGAAGCGGAACCGCTCGCCGTCCCGAAGCGACCGCTTGGCACGCGCTCATCTCCGACGGACAAGGGGACTCTTGTCGCGCAGCTTCGCCCCGAGCCCGCCCGGATGGTACGGAACTACCAGAGCCAGAACATTCCGGCGGAGCGGTGGGGCAACGTTCGGACGTTTACGGAGGACGCGGTGGCCGTCATCGCGCCGGCATGCGGGTACTTGGCGGAGCGGCTGATGGTTGCCGTCGCACCGTTCGTCGACTGGGTGGTGCACGTGATGGGGATGCCGCTGGTGCCGAACGTCTTCCACCCCGTGTGGATCCGTCGTTACATCAGTCGCGACGACCTCGGCCTGAAGGACCGGACGCTCCGGGACTATCGGTCGCTGCTGCTGCGCATCTCCGAGGCTTTGCTTCCGGACGAGGATGCAGTCTCGTTCGGCCCTTTGAACGGCCAGTCCGCGACTGCTCCGTACTCCGACCGCGAGTTGCGACTGCTGGAGGCCTGGGCGAGGGGGCAAGCAACGTCGTTCCGACGGCGCAACGCCGGCGCGATCTTGGCGCTCGGTGCCGGCGGTGGCCTCCTGCCGTGGGAGATGCAGCACCTCCGACGACGCGACATCTCTGTGGACCGCCACGGTGTTGTCGTGCACGTGCGGAGCGCCACTCCACGGGATGTGCCGGTTCTCGTACGGTGGGAGCCGCTTCTTCGCGACAGCATCATCAATCTCGGAGCTGACGCGTGGGTCGTGGGTGGTCAGAATCGGGCGACGACGTTCAACGTCGTCACCCCGTTCATCAACCGCACTGACTTCGGCAGCGAACCGAAGCCTGTGCCGAACCGGATGCGCACCACCTGGCTGAGCACCCACCTCGCCGCATTGACCGACGGCGGCGTCCTCTTCGACGCCGCCGGACTCAGCAAGGCCGAGCACCTGCTCACGCTCCTGAAGCACATTCCGACCCTCGACACCGCCGAGCATCGGCAGCGGATCCTCGCTGAGATCCGCGGCCGAGCCTGACCCTGGCAATCAGAGGATCCTGTATCGAGCACGACGAAGCTGCTGCTCCCGGTCGGCCGGGAGAGTGCCGTGCCGGTGCCGGGCACGCTGATGCGCGACCCACCGCCCGATCGACACCTCATCCGCGTCCAAGGCACGACGCTGCGGCGCACGGCCGTTGTCGGCCCAGAACTGCTGGTGCCGATGCAGCATCTTCTCCCACCGTGCGTCTCGGGGCCGCCACGCGAAACCGGGGATCGCTTCGAGTCGCCGTCGCTGATAGGTGCAGTACCCGTCCGCGTTGCCGACCTCGCGGAAGTACGCCAGAACATCCACCAGCGCCTGCTCGTCGGTTGCGGGCCGCGGACGCTTCGGATCTGCACGAGGCAGCCGACCATGCTGCTGCCGGAACGTGTCGACTTCGTGCACGTTGCGGATCCACCGCCGAACGAACGGTTCCACATCAGCGGCGTCATCGCGGTCGGCGAGGTAGAACGCGACGCCGCGGCGCTCATCCAGCGTGAGGACCCCGGTCGGGCGTGCGGCGTACTCGGCGTAGTCGTTCCAAAGGGCAGTGAGCGCAGGGTTCGGGGTGGGCATGCGGTCCTCTCCGAGGCCGCAGGTCGACCTCGGGAGCGGTATGCGCGGACCGCGAAGATTTCTGATCGACGCGCCTGTGACCGCCGTCTCGGGTCCAGGAACAGGACCAACCCAGCCGTGAAGATCACTACCGTTCCGGTGTCCCCGAACACGAAAGCTCCCCGGAACGCATGCACACAGTCGATGTCACCCCGGTGTCGTCGACCATTCGGCAGAACCACGACACGCCCGAGCTGCATCACTTACCGCGGCTCCTGCCGACACGTCCACTTCCCCGGTTTCACGGGGATTTGAGCGGCACGCGATCACTTTCAGGACCCGCACGGCACAGCTGGATCACACGTGGACGCATAGGCCCGCCATGGCCTCGACCCTGCTCATCGCATTCCTCATCCCTCGCTCCCCCGCGCAGCGAGCGGGAACCACGCTCGGCCGTACGCTGGCGGGCGGATGGCCGATGACCTACCAGCCGACTTTCCCGGCCGACCGGTGGGCCTTCATTGAGTCGTTCGTTCTCGACGCAGCAGTCGCGACCGCCGCGGCCGCATCGCTCGACGTTGATCGCGTCCTCGTCGTCGCAGCGCCCTACGTCGACTGGGTTGTCAACGTCAACGGCTACCCGGCCGCGACGATGGTCGTGTTCCACCCGGTCATGGTTCGCCGCTACGTCACCCGCAGTGATGTCAGCTGGGCCGACACGACGCGCCGCACGTACCGGTCGCTGCTGATGCGGGCGTCCGAAGCCCTCGTCGGCTCTGTTCCGCTCGAGTTCGCAGCAACCTCCCCGCAGAACACCGCCGCGCCTTACTCGGATCTCGACTTGCATCTGCTCGAAAGCTGGGCGAGGGGGCAGGCCACCGCCGCACGTCGACGCAGCGCTGGCGTCACGCTCGCCCTGTGCACCGGCGCCGGCCTGAAGGCCAACGAACTGCTGCAGGTCCGCCGCCGCGACATCACCGTCGACACCGACGGGGTCCTTATCACCGTCGCGCGCACGGGCCGCGTCGTGCCGCTGCTCGCCCGCTTCGAACCGTTGCTGCTCGAATCTGCCGCCGACGTCGCCACGGACAACTGGGTCTTTGGTTCACCCAAGCGCATCAAGCACGGGATCAGCACCCTCACCACGTTCCTGTACGACACCGACCGCGGCAACGAACCAGACCCCGTCACCACCCGGATGCGGAACACCTGGCTGATTACGCACCTCATCGCAGGCACGAACCTCCGCGCCCTCATGACCGCGGCTGGCGTCACGAAGTTCGAACACCTCGACCAGCTCGTCGCACACGTTCCCGCGCTCGAAGACGCCTCTTACCGGCGTCAGCTCCGCGCGGAGGTCGCCCGATGACCGCGCCGAAGGCGAAGCATCACGACTTCGAGAAGGCGGAACAGTGGATGCAGGACTGCTTCGGCATGTCCATGCTCATGTACCTCAAGATGGGCAAGCGCGACGCGTTCCATCGAGCCGTCCGTGAGACGAGCAAGGTCATCGCTCTCGCGGGCATCGAGGAACTCCTCGAGCAGTACTGGCTCGAAGACCACCCGTCCCGCCGAGGACGCAACGCGTACATGAGCACGACGAGCGCCATGAAACTCATGTTCGTCACGATGCGCGTCAAAGGCACCGTCAGCATCCGAGCAGGCGCAGACCTGCTCGTTGACGCGACGGACGAAGAGCTCGAGATGCTCGGCATCGACCCCAGCATCTTCGAGCGAGGAGAGCTCTACGACGCCTACTGGCGGGCAGTGCACCGCTTCAAGGACCTGCTCGACCGCGACCCCGGCCCCCGCTGGCGTCGCCCGAGCCCGGCACGTCTTGCGGAAATCAAGGAGGAGTTCTACTCCGACCCCGAGCGCTTGGAGCTGCTCGAAGGACGCATGATGACCATCTGCAACCAGCTACTTCAGGGAACCTGGCTCCTTCTTCCCAAGGAGCTCCGGGACCGCATGCACGGCACTGCGGCGATCGATGCCACGGTCATCCCCGTTGCGGGCATGCAGAAGAACCTCGAGCGCATGACGGGTGACGACACCGCATCGGTCAACTACGGCTGCGGCTTCTACGTCCGCGAGGGTGACCACGACGGCACCAACTCTGCCCCGGGGAAGCGCATCTTTGGTCGCGAAGCCGAGCTTGGCACGCTCACCCGCAACAGTCCTGGCGCGGATATCGACGCCCCACTCTTCATCATCTGGTTCGGCGGCCACAAGCCCGGGGAGGTCGCCGGCCAAGGCAAGCGCTTCCTCGACTCCTGCAAAGAACGCGGAATCCCGATTACAACCGTCATCGCCGACCGCGCCTACCTGCCCGGCGCGAAGTCCGAGGACTTTCAGCTCCCCATCGCAACGAGCGGCGCGAACGCCGTTATGGACTACCCCCATGATAAGCTCGGCATCCAGGCGTACTACGCAAGCAAGGACGGCAAGCACGACCTCGTCATGTGCGACGGATCCTGGTACCCCTCCTTCATGCCCCAGGCCCTCAAGCTCGCTGAATCCACGTGGGCGAAGACCCGAATCGCTGCGTCGCAGATGACCAATCCCGTTGCTCGTGAGGCGAAGCTCGCCGCCGGACACGACCTCGTCACCAAGCGTCGGGAGCAGCGCGCGAAGTATCGGCTCAAGCCCCGAGGCCGCCACAACGCCGATGGCTCGCGGCAGTACTTCTACCCAACCGGACTCGACTCCATCGACTTCGACACCACCACCGGCGAGAAATTCGATACCCCCATCCCTGGCAAGACGGTCAAAATTCCCGGCAGTCTCGTCGCCGACAAGCGCAACAACGGGGACGGCACGAAGCACCTCAAGTTCGGACAGGAGTTCGAATACAAGTCCGAAGAGTGGCGCGGCTGGTATGGACTTCGCAACACGATCGAGTCCGTCAACTCACGGGTAAAGGACCCTCAGGCCGAGGGACTCCACGACCCGCTGAACCGTCGAGGTCGCGGCCCGTGGTTTGCGGAGATTGCTGCAGCGCTTGCTGCGGCTTCCCAGAACCTTCGCCGGTTGATCCACTTCCTCCAGGACCGCCTCGCGCTCAAGCGATTGAGCGCGAAGAATCGCAATCACTGGATGACGTACGCCAAGCAGAACCCGAACGCCCGGGTCCAGCAGCCGGATGCGACTGAAGCAAACTCCGAACCTCCGGAGTACTACCTCATACCCATCGACGAGCTCCTCGGCTAGGCGCCGGCGCTCGCCCCGAACTGAACACAGACCAACTTCGCTCGATAGCCGAGCCAATGCCCCCTGCCCGGAAACGGGTCAGGGGGCATTCGTCGTTCACGGAACCGCGCACGCGCCAACAGCTCGGCCCCACTTCTCGGTCAGCACGAGGTTCCGGGCAGTGCGCAGACGATGTCGAACGGCTCCTACACGCCTCACGAGCAAAAGAATGACCAGGAATCCCGCAAAGACCGAACTGGCCCGAGCTCCGCCTCCAGGATTCGAACCCGGACCTAACGGCACCAAAGGCCGTCGTGCTGCCATTACACCAAGGCGGAACGCGCACGGAGGCGCCCGGCCATCTTCCCACGACCGACGAGTCCGACGGCGCACTCCTGGGCAGGGTGTCCGCGCCATGGACACGCTCGGCCTCCCGAGAACTGCCTACGGTGCAGGGACGGGGAAGCAGTCCTCGCCGGCCACAGGAACGGAAGCACCATGTCGAACGCGATCGTGATCTCAGCCTTCGGAGGTCCGGAGGTCCTGCAGTGGCGCTCAGTGCAGCCGCCGGTGGTCCGGCCGGGCGAGGTCCTCCTCCGTGTCCGGACGGCGGCGGTCGGCCCGACCGACCTGCACATCCGCGCCGGCAACCTCACGTCGGTCTTCCCGCAGCGCCCCGGCGACGTCCTGGGATTCGAGGCGGCCGGTGTCGTGGAGGAGGTCGGAGCCGGGGCCGATGCGCGCGTCGGGGACGAGGTCGCCGCGCTGTTGCCGGCCCAGGGCGGGTACGGCGAGCTCGTCGCCACCCCGGTCTGGTACCCGAAGCCCGCTTCGGTGCCGTGGGACGCCGCGGCCGCCTTGCCCGCCTCGGCCGACGCCGCCGTCGGCACGATGCGCGCCGTCGGGATCGAGCCCGGAGGGACGCTCGTCGTGCTCGGTGCCGCCGGCGCGGTCGGGAGCATGGTCGTGCAACTGGCGCGGACCCGGGGCATCCGGGTGATCGGCGTCGCGAGGGAACACGACGCCGCGCTCGTCCGCGACCTCGGCGGCGAGTTCGTCGCGTCCGGTCCCGGTGTCTTCGACCACGTCGACACGACGGTGGACGCGGTCATCGACGCGGCCGGTCGCGGCGGCCTGGCCGAGGCGGTGTCCGTGGTCGGTGACCCCGGCAGGGTCGTCACCCTCGTCGGGGGCCCGGAGGTCGCCTCGTCCGGAGCGCTCCTGTCCCACCCGAGCCCCGACCGTGCGCCGGACGCGCTGGCGGTCACGATGCCGTTGCTCGCGTCCGGAGCGCTCCGCCTCAAGCGACGCCTGACGCTGCCGGTCCGGGAAGCCCGCGAGGCGCACCGGCTCCTCGAGTCGGGCGAGACCCGGGACAAGATCGTGCTCGCGTTCGACTGATCCCCGGGCACGGGCCGCGGCGGCTGGCCGTGTAGCCCCTGCTTCCGCCAAGATGGTGGGATGCCGCAGGAGGACGAGGTCGACCGCATCGTCGCGGCGTGGGGTCGCGAGCGCGCCGACCTGGACTTCGGCCCGCTCGAGGTCCTGTCCCGCGTCGACCGGCTCGCCCGACACCTCGACCGTGCACGACGGGCGGCGTTCGACGCGAGCGACGTCGAGCCGTGGGAGTTCGACGTCCTGTCGGCACTGCGGCGGGCGGGTGAGCCGTACGAGCTGAGCCCGAAGACGCTCCTCCAGCAGACGCTGGTGTCGAGCGGCACGATGACGAACCGGGTGGACCGGCTGGCGGCTCGTGGGCTCGTCGCGCGTCGGACCGACCCGAAGGACGGCCGGGGCATCCTCGTGTCGTTGACCGCCGACGGGCGCGCAGCGGTCGACGCCGCGATCGCGGACCTGCTGGCCGCCGAGCGGGCCATCCTCGCGGGGGTGTCCGACACCGAGCAGGACCAGCTGTCGGGGTTGCTCCGACGACTCATCCTCGGGCTCGGCGACTGATCCGACCGCCGAGCGGCTTCATCCGGCCACCGCGCGGCTTCATCCGTTCGGCCGAGTCCACGGGCCGGGCTTCGGTCGTCGGGTCGATGTGCGACGAAGCCGGCTCCGGCCACGATGATCGACGTGCCCAGACTCCGCGCCCTCATCCGTCGCCGCCGCTCCACCCTGCTCTTCGTGCTGGTGCTCCTGCTGCTGGCGGCGGGCATCACGGCCACGACCTCGGCCATCGGTGCGCAGCGCCAGGCGAAGGCGGCGGGCGAGCTCTGCACCGCGGACGACCTCGCCGCCCGCTGGCACCACGGTGCGCTGTTCCTCGACGCGCGATCGGCCCGGACGGGGAAGACGGTGCTGACGCACCGGGGTGACGAGCCGACGCAGACCGGCAGCACGATGAAGGTCGTGACGGCAGCCGCGGCGGTGTCCGCACTCGGACCCGACCACCGGTTCACGACCCGGGTCGTCGCCGGCACCGATCCGGGCGCGGTCGTGCTGGTCGGCGGCGGTGACCCGACCCTGAGCCGGCTGCCGTCCGGTCAGGACAGCGTCTACCCGCACGCACCGCACCTCGACGACCTGGCGCGGCAGGTGCTCGAGGCTCGTGCAGGGCAGCCGGTGACCTCGGTGCAGGTCGACACCAGCCTGTTCGACGGGCCGGCGTGGCACCCGAGCTGGCCGGAGAGCGCCCGGACCAGCGGCAGCGTCTCGAACATCACGTCGCTCATGGTCGACGGCGACCGCGACGACCCGACCGAGTCGTACTCGCTGCGGAGCGCCGGGGCGGTCGCGCGCGCTGCGACGGCGTTCGCGGCACTCCTCGGGCCGGACGTCCGGGTGGACACGACCTCGGTGCCGGCGCCGTCCGGCGCGCAGGTGCTCGGGACCGTGCGGTCGGCGACGGTGTCGGAACTGGTCGGGATGCTGCTCACGGACTCCGACGACACCCTCGCCGAGGTGCTCGCCCGTCACGTCGCCATCGCCGAGGGTGCCGGCCGCTCCTTCGACGCCGTGCAGGCCGGGAGCACGAAGGCCCTGGTGCGGTACGGGGTACCGACCGGAGGCCTGCGCCTCGTCGACGGCTCGGGCCTCAGCCCGGACAACCGGGTACCCGCCTCGGCGCTCACCACGCTGATGCGCGCCGTCGCTTCGAAGCAGGACGGCCTCGGTCCGGTCGACGCCGGGCTCGCGGTCGCGGGACGGACGGGCACGCTCGGCGACGACGGCCGCTTCACCGGCACCGCAGCGGACGCCCGCGGGCACGTCCGCGGCAAGACCGGGACGCTCGACGACATGTACGGCCTGACCGGGGTGACCGACGAGGTCGGCGGGGACCGCATCGTGTTCACGGTCTTCGCCGAGGGGACGAGCGACCCGGGCGCCCGGAAGGAGATCGACGCCCTGGCAGCGGCGTTGTGGCGGTGCGGCGGACACGCTCCGGTGCTGCGGGGGTAGCCTCCGGCCCATGCACGCGATCACCCTGGCCGTCGCCGACGTCGCACGCTCGGCGGAGTTCTACCGCGCCCTGCTCGGGATCGACGGCAGCGGGGTGATCGGCACCGAGTACCCCGCGACCGACACCGAGGCGGGCGGCACCACGGCGATGTTCACGCTCGACGACGGACTCATCGTCAGCGTGTACGGCCGCGACGACATGGCGAAGGACTCCGGGACCGTCCTGGCGACCGCGCCGAGCAGCACGATCGGGCACTTCGTGGACAGCCAGGCCGACGCCGAGGCGTTCCTCGACCGCGCGCGGGCCGCCGGTGCGACGATGCTCGCGCCGCCGTACACGCGGCCGTGGGGCATGTGGTCCGGCTTCTTCCAGGACCCCGACGGGCACCTGTGGGAGGTCGTCGCGAACCCCGGCGGCGGGGCCCCCGAGGACGCGAAGCCAGTCGAGTAGACCCCCGGAGACCGCTCAGACCCCGAGCTGCTCCGCGACCTCGAGCCAGCGCTCCTCGAGCTGCTCGACCTCGGATTCCAGGGCGGCCAGGCGAGACTGCAGCTCCCCGAGACCCGCGTAGTCCGACTGGTCGTGCGTCGCGAACTGGTCGAGCAGCTGCTTCCGGTCGGCACCGACCTTCGCGATCTTGCGGTCGAGCGCCGACATCTCCTTCTCGGCCGTCCGCCGCTCCGCGCCCGACAAGCCCGAGGCGGCCGCGGCCGACGCGCCGGGACCGGGCGTGGCGGTGGACCCGGCCACGGGACCGGCCGAGCCGGTCCCGCCAGCCGTGTCGGGCCTCCCGGCAGACGCGGCGGCAGCCGCTGACGCGGTCCCGCCACCGGTGCCGGCCGCACGGAGCCGCATGTACTCGTCGACGCCGCCCGGCAGGTGCCGCAGGTGCCCGCCGAGCACGGCGTACTGCTGGTCGGTCACGCGCTCGAGCAGGTACCGGTCGTGGCTCACGACGAGGAGGGTGCCGGGCCAGGTGTCGAGCAGGTCCTCCATGGCGGCGAGCATGTCGGTGTCGAGGTCGTTCGTGGGCTCGTCGAGGATCAGGACGTTCGGCTCGTCGAGCAGGATGAGCATGAGCTGCAGGCGGCGCTTCTGGCCACCGCTGAGGTCCTTCACCGGCGTGGAGAGCTGCGCCGAGGTGAAGCCGAGCCGCTCGAGCAGCTGGGACGGCGTCATCTCCTTGCCGTCGGCGACGTAGCTCGTCTTCTTGCGGGCGACGACCTCGCGGACGCGGTCGTCGGCGAACTGCGCGAGGTCGGCGAGCTGCTGGTCGAGGACGGCGACCTGCACGGTCTTGCCGGTCTTGACGCGGCCGCTCGTGGGCTGCAGGCGCCCGGAGACGAGGCTCAGCAGGGTCGACTTGCCGGCACCGTTCGGGCCGAGGATGCCGGTGCGCTCCCCCGGCGCGATCCGCCACTCGATGCGGTCGAGGATCTCGGTGCCGTCGAACGAGACGCTGACGTCGAGCAGGTCGACGACGTCCTTGCCGAGGCGTGCGGTGGCGGTCTTCGCGAGGGCGACCGTGTCGCGGATCGGCGGCACGTCGTCGATCAGGGCGTTCGCGGCGTCGATGCGGAACTTCGGCTTGCTCGTGCGAGCCGGGGCGCCGCGGCGGAGCCACGCGAGCTCCTTGCGGGCCAGGTTCTGCCGACGCTGCTCGCTCGCGGCGGCCTGCCGGTCACGCTCGACGCGCTGGAGGATGTACGCCGCGTAGCCGCCCTCGAACGGGTCGACGACGCCGTCGTGGACCTCCCACGTGTCGGTCGACACCGCGTCGAGGAACCACCGGTCGTGCGTCACGACCACCATGCCGCCCTGGTTCGCGGACCACCGGCGGTTGATGTGCTCGGCGAGCCACTGGATGCCCTCGACGTCGAGGTGGTTCGTCGGCTCGTCGAGGAACAGGACGTCCCAGTCGCCGACGAGCAGGCGCGCGAGGGCGACGCGGCGGCGCTGGCCACCGCTCAGCTCGTCCACCGACACGTCCCACGGGATGTCCGACACGAGGCCGCCGATGATGTCGCGGATCTTCGGGTCACCGGCCCACTCGTGCTCGGCGAGGTCGCCCACGACGACGGTGCCGACCGTCTCGCCCGCGGGCAGGATGTCGCGCTGGTCGAGGTACCCGACGGTCAGGCCGCGGCGGTGCGTGACGCGGCCGCCGTCCGGTTCGAGGCGCTGGGACAGCAGGGCGAGGAGGGTCGACTTGCCGTCGCCGTTCCGGCCGACGACGCCGATGCGGTCGCCCTCGTCGATGCCGAGGGTGACGTTGTCGAAGACGACCTTGGTGGGGAACTCGAGATGCAGGTTCTCGGCGCCGAGGAGATGAGCCACCCGTCAAGGGTAGGCGGCGTGGCCGGGTGGTCGGTGCGGGGGCGTTCCGCAGTGTGCGTTGCGTCAGTCAGGGCCACGGCAGGTCGGGAGGCGCGGGTCGGCTCCGGCGCGTCGGGTGCGCGACCGTGTCGGGTGCGCTCGCGTCGGTTGCGTCGGGTGCGTCGGGTGCGGTCGCGTCGGGTGCGGTCGCGTCGGGTGCGGTCGCGTCGGGTGCGGTCGTGTCGGGTGCGGTCGCGTCGGGTGCGTCGCACCACGTTTCCGACGTCGAACCAGGTGCGGCAGGTGGTTCAACGTCGAGTTCGTGGTTCGGACGCGACGGGCGGCACCTGCGCGCGTGAGACCGCAGGTCCGTCAGTGCTGTGGCGATGCGCTCCGGCGCAGGAACGCTCGAGTCCGCGAGCGGAACCGGAGCTGGACGACGAGCAGCACGAGGAACAACAGCATCGCGGCGAGCTGGATCGCGGACAACAGCGACCACTCGTTCCCGAGCAGGTTGCCACCCCAGAGCAGGAGGAAACCGGGGATGACCGCCAACGTCCCGGCGATCTGCTGGCGTCGACGGACCGCCACCTCCCGCACGAGTTCGGTCCGGCCCGCCGGGATGCTCACGTCGCCGCGGGTCGCACGGTCGATCCACCGCCGTTCGCGTCGGGGCACGCCGCGGGTGGGGTTCGACCATGCCGGCGGGAAGCCGTCGTGTCGCATGAGCCACACCCACCCTCCGACCCACGAGGCAGCGGCGAGGACCAACGAGACCGTCGGAGCGAGTGACCACCAGCCGGGACGCCGCTCGGGGAAGGCCGACACGACCGAGTCCGCGGCGACCAGGCCGATCAGGACGCCCGCGACCACCGCGACGGCCAGCGCGGCGAGGAACGCGGTCCGCCGAAGGCGCTTGCTCCGCAGAGCGGCCGCTTCGGGTCGTCCGGCGAGGTTGTCGGCGATGCGTTCCCAGGTCGTGTCGGAGACGGCCGCGGGGCGCGCGGTCGAGGAGGCCACGGGTCAGGTCCCGGTGGTCGGCTCGCCCTCGCCGGCGGCTTCCTTCGCCCGCTTGAGGCGCGCCTGCGCCTCCCAGTACTCGATCTCGCGCTCGAGCTCGGCGAGCTCCTGCTCCGTGCCGCTCACCCGCTTGTCGCCGTGTGCGTTGCGGGCATCGCCGAGCGTGGCGTACCGGTCTTCGTGGCGAGCCGGCTCGAGGTACCGGCCGTGGTTCCGCTCGCCCGGCGCCCAGTCGTGTCCGACGGCGAACCAGACGATGCTGCCGACGACGGGGACGAGGACCACGAGGAGCACCCAGGCGAACTTCGGGAGCCCACGGATCTGGTCGTCGGTCTTCGTCAGGATGTCGATCAGGGCGAAGACCAGCAGGACCACGCCGGCCCCGTACAACAGCACGCTCATGGTCTCGGATTCTATGGATCGGCTAGGAACCGGCGCTACGCCCCGAACGCGTGGCGCGGTTGCGATCCGGCAACGGTCCGCTGCGGGGATCCACAGGGTCGCCGGCGAGGTACCGACGCGCGACGACGACGTCGCGGAACCCGAACCCGACCGCGACGGCGGCGGCGATCGCGGCGGCGAGGTAGAGCGGCCAGAAGAGGATGTTCGAGACCGCGACCGAGGTCAGGAGGACGAGCCCGCCGCCGGTGGACAGCAGGGCGCGGCCGCTGCTCGACTGCACCGCGGTCGCGCGCACCACGTCCAGCCGTTCGTCGGGAGCGTCCACGCGTCCCCGGATCGCCCGGTCGACGGCATGCCGCTCACGGCCCGACAGCGACCGGGTCACGGGGAGTCGCTCGGGGCGTCGGCTCGATCGGAACGTCCGGCTCGAGTCGAGGATGACGACCGCGAAGCCGACGCCGACGCCGACGGTCGCCGCCACCCAGCGTCCGTCGGAGTCCGGTGCGAACACGAGTGCAGCGGCGATCAGCGCGAGGACCGCTGCTGCGAACGCGAAGGTCAGCGTGGCGATGGGCAGGCGGCTCGGCGGCTGCGCGTCGAGCACGAGCCGTGCGCGTTCCTCGGCCAGCGCCCACCGGGACGCGGCCCGTGCTGCGGTGTCGGTCATCGCCCCCGATGCAACCAGATCGACTGAGGATCCGTCAGAGGGCGGCGACCCACTCGTCGGAGCCGTCGGTGAAGCGCTGGTGCTTCCAGATCGGCACCCGCTCCTTCACGAGGTCGACGAGCGCACCGCAGGCAGCGAACGCCTCGGCCCGGTGCGGAGACGACACGGCTGCGGCGAGCGCCACGTCCCCGATGCCGAGCGCGCCCACGCGGTGCAGCACGGCGATGCGGACCTCGGGGTGGGCGTCGGCGATGGTCCGGGCCACCTCGGCGATGACCTCGCCGGCGCTCGGGTGCCGTTCGTACTCGAGCGCGGTCACGCCCTTGCCGCCGTCGTGGTCGCGGACGACCCCGGCGAAGGTGACGACGGCGCCGTCCTGGTCGGTGGCGACGACGGCCGAGACCTCGTCGACGGTGATCGAGCGGTCCACGACGTCGGCCACCACGACCCGGTCGCCGACCGTCGCAGCGTCCGTCACGAGGCGCTCCGCGGGGCGTGGCCCTCGCCCGAGACCTGGGCGAGGACGTGGTCGAGCAGGCCGTCGAGGACCGCGAGTCCGTCGGCGACACCGCCGCGGGACCCGGGGAGCGTGACGACCAGGGTGCCGCCGCCGGCGATCCCCGCGATGCCACGACTGAGCAGCGCGGTCGGTCCTGCTCCGGCGAGTCCGCGGCGCCGGATCTCCTCCGTGATGCCGGGGAGCTCGAGGTCGATGAGCGGTGCGATCGCCTCGGGCGTGCGGTCGGTCGGGGTGACGCCGGTCCCGCCCGTGGTGATCACGACCCGGGCGTCGGACAGGAGTTCGGTGGAGACCGTCTCGGCGATCGGGCCGCCGTCGGGCACGATGACCGGCTCGGCCACGGTGAAGGCTCGCTCGCGGAGCCAGCCCGCGATGACGGGACCGGTCCGGTCGAGCGCGGGGTCGACGGACGCCTGGGTCGACACCACCACGACGGCCGCCCGGCCCGTGGTCGGCTGCGAGGTCATCGGTTGCTCCAGTCCCCCGAGCGTCCGCCGTGCTTCTCGAGCACCCGGACGTCCGTGATCGTGGCCGTGCGGTCGACGGCCTTCACCATGTCGTACACGGTCAGGGCCGCGACGCTCGCGCCGGTCAGCGCTTCCATCTCGACGCCGGTCCGTGAGGTCGTCCGCACGGACACCTCGACGAGGACGCGGTCGTCGTCGCCGGTGATGTCGACCTCGACCCCCGCGATCGGCAGCGGGTGGCAGAGCGGGATGAGGTCGGAGGTCTTCTTCACCGCCATGATCGCCGCGATGCGGGCGGTGCCGATCACCTCGCCCTTGGGCAGCGAGCCGTCGAGGATGCGGGCGACGACGTCGGGGCGGGTGACGAGGGTCGCGGTCGCGGTGGCGGACCGCGCGGTGACGTCCTTCTCGGAGACGTCGACCATGTGGGCGGTGCCGTCGGCGCGGACGTGCGAGAGTTCGTCGGCGGCGGGTGCTGGTTCGGTCAACGGAGACTCCAGACGGTCAGCGGGTCACCGGGCGCCACCGTGGCGGTGCCGATCGGGACGTGGACGAGGTGCGTGGCGGTGGCGTAGTGCGCGAGCAGGTGCGAGCTGGGACCCCCGACGAAGTGCACGCGGCCGTCCTCGACCCGGCCGCGCCGGACCTGGTGCTTGCCCTCCGGCGAGGTCGCGGTGTCCGCAGCGGGCAGCACCGCGGCGACGCGGTCGTCGGGGATCCCGGCGTCCGCCGCCAGGAGGGGGCGGAGGAAGACCTCGAACGAGACGAGCGCCGACACGGGGTTGCCGGGGAAGGACACCACGGGGACCGGACGCCCGGCGAGTTCGACGGTGCCGAACGCCTGCGGGCCGCCGGGCTGCATCGCGACGGGGGTGACGGCGAGGCCCCGCGGTTCGAGGGCCTGCCGCACGACCTCGTACGCCCCGGCGCTGATGCCCCCCGTGGTGAGCACGAGGTCGGCCCAGGTCCCCACCGCATCGTCGAGGGCCGCGACGAAGGTCGATTCGTCGTCCGGCACCCGCACCGACCGCGAGGCCACCCCGAGCTCGGCGAGCGCCGCCCGCAGTGCGATCCCGTTGGCGTCGCCGATCGTGGCGTCACCGGCGCCCTGGAGTTCGGAGCCGGTGGACACGACGAGGACCCGGAGCTGCCGGACGACGTCGACCGTCGAGACCCCGGCCGCGGCGAGCGTCCCGAGCACCGCGGGGGTCACGGCAGCGCCGGCAGGAGCCAGCTCGCCCCCGCTCGGCAGGTCGGTGCCCGTCGCCCGGACGAAGGTCCCGGGGGCGAGGTCGTCCGGCACCCTGACCTCGGCGAGGGCCAGCGCCGCGGGGAACGCCCCGGGGTCGGTGGCCTCGACCGGGAACACGGCGTCGGCGCCGAGCGGGATGCGCGCCCCCGTCATGATCGGCGCAGCGGTCCCGGGGTCCAGCGCCGGTGGCATCGTCCCCGCCGGGATCGGGGCGACCACCCGCAGCACGCGACCGGCGTCGGCGGCACGGACGGCGAAGCCGTCCATCTGGCTGTTGTCGAACGGTGGGAGCGGCACGGGTGCGACGACGGCACGTGCGAGCACGCGGTGCCCCCGTCCGCCGCCGGCACCGGTGTCGAGGTCGTCGATGTCCCGTGCCTCCGGGACCGCGGAGCGCCTGGCGGACAGGACCGGCGCGACCAAGGCCGCGATCTCGTCGCGGTGCTGACCGATCGTTCGCACGTGCGCCTCCGAACAGGTGAGAAGTGTGCCCGCTCCCGGTCCGGCCGGGGGCGGTCCCAGTAGCGTAACGAGCGCGCAGAACGCGCCGAGGACCATTCGGAGGACCTGTGGAGAACGACGTGACCACGACCGGGGCTGTGGACGAGACGCGCATCGGGGTGATCGGCGGTTCGGGCCTCTACGAGCTGTTCGAACCCGGCACCGCGGACGAGATCGACGTCGACACCCCGTTCGGCGCCACGTCGAGCCCGATCAGCATCGGCACGATGGCCGGGAAGCGCGTCGCGTTCCTCACCCGGCACGGCCGCGCGCACTCCGTCGCCCCGCACCGCATCAACCACCGCGCGAACCTGTGGGCGCTGCGGTCGCTCGGGGTCCGCGCCGTGGTGTCGTCGAGCGCCGTAGGCGGGCTGCACCCCGACTACGCCCCGGGGACCTTCGTCGTGACCGATCAGCTCATCGACCGCACGTGGGGCCGCGCGGACACGTTCTTCGAGGACGCCGTGCAGCACCTCTCCTTCGCGGACCCGTTCGACCCGGTGCTGCGACGCGTCGCGATCGGTGCGATCGGGCGCCTCGACGTGCCGTTCCGCCCGACGGGCACGTGCGTGGTGATCCAGGGGCCGCGGTTCTCGACGCGTGCGGAGTCCATCTGGATGCGCGAGGCCGGCGGCCACACGATCAACATGACGATGACGCCGGAGGTGCCCCTCGCGGCCGAGCTCGGCATCGGGACGGTGAACCTCTCGTTCGTGACCGACGCCGACGCCGGACTGGCCCCGTCCGAGGCCGAGGCGGAAGCGCAGGCAGCCGCCGGAACCGGCGAGGCCCCGGTCACGCACGGCATGGTGATGGAGCGTCTTGCCCGCGCGAACGAGGTGATCGTCCGCGCGATCGGCTCGATCGTGGCGGCGATCCCGGACGACTACACCCCGCGCGAGCTCGTCCCGGCCGAGGCGAGCGCGAGCGCCATGACGAGCGCACGGCCCGCAGCATCGACCACGGGAGCCACCGCGTGACCCGCCTGCTCGTCACCGGCGGCGCCGGCTTCATCGGCTCCGCCATCGTCCGCCGCGCCCGGGCCGAGGGCCACGAGGTGCGCGTGCTCGACTCCCTCCGCGACGACGTGCACGGCGACCCCGCCGAGGTCGTCACCGCCCACCAGCAGCAGGGCATCGAGTTCGTGCACGGCGACGTCCGCGACCGGGTCGCCCTCGACGCGGCCCTCGACGGCGTGGACGTGGTGTGCCACCAGGCCGCCAAGGTCGGCCTCGGCGTCGACTTCCAGGACGCCCCGGACTACGTCTCGACGAACGACGCGGGCACGGCCCACGTCCTCGCCGGCATGGACCGCCACGGCATCGGCCGGCTCGTGGTCGCGAGCTCGATGGTCGTCTACGGCGAGGGGGCGTACACGACCGCCGCCGGCGAGCCCGTGCGCCCGCCTGCCCGTCGCCGGGCCGACCTCGACGCCGGTGAGTTCGACCCGATCGGGCCGGACGGCACGCCGCTCATGCCGGGCCTGATCGACGAGTCCGCCGCGCTCGACCCCCGCAACGTGTACGCGCAGACGAAGGTCGCGCAGGAGCACCTCGCGTCGTCGTGGGCCCGTGCCACCGGAGGCCGCGCGATCGCCCTGCGGTACCACAACGTCTACGGGCCGGGCATGCCCGCGAACACGCCGTACGCCGGCGTCGCCTCGCTGTTCCGCTCGGCGCTCGCACGCGGCGAGGCCCCCCGCGTCTTCGAGGACGGCCGCCAGCGTCGCGACTTCGTGCACGTCGACGACGTCGCCGGCGCGAACGCCGCGTCGATCGCCGCGACGGCGGAGCTCCCAGCGGAGACCTTCCGTGCGTACAACGTCGGCTCCGGCGTCGTGCACACCATCGGCGAGATGGCGGCCGCGATCGCCGGTCCCGAGGGGCCGCGACCGGTCGTCACGGGCGAGTACCGCCTCGGGGACGTCCGGCACGTGACGGCGTCGTCGGACCGGATCGCCGCCGAGCTCGGGTGGCGTG
The DNA here is from genome assembly GCF_037144815.1 of Curtobacterium sp. USHLN213. Lineage (NCBI taxonomy): Bacteria > Bacillati > Actinomycetota > Actinomycetes > Micrococcales > Microbacteriaceae > Curtobacterium > Curtobacterium sp. USHLN213. The sequence continues at coordinate 163,829 of NZ_JBBCYQ010000007.1, forward strand.
CCGAGGTCGACTTCGAGCGCGGTATGCGGGAGTTCGCGACGGCGCCACTGCGCGCCGCGGTGCAGTAGGCCACGCCCCCGCCAGCGGGCGCGACCGCGAGCGGGCGGAATGCGTCGCCCGGGCTGAGCGGCCGAGGGGGCACGACTCGCCGCTCGCGTTCGGCGAGCGGGCGGAACCGGCCGCACAGCGGCCGCGAACGGGACGTGTCGTGCCCGCTCGGCGACCAGGCAGGCGGGCGGGCGGGCGGGCAGGCAAGCGGCCAGCGGGCAGGAGCGCGACCGCCTGGAGGCGCGGCGCCGGTCCCCGAAACCGGCGCCGCGCCTCCAGGCGGGCACCTCCACCGCGTGACGCGTCCGCCCGACGCCCCACCGGCTTGTCCCCCGATCAGGGGTGGCCCGCCACCGAGAGTGCGCGGAACGTCCATCGGGGGACGCCGATCCTGTACCCCGACCGCGCATCACGTGTTGTGTCGTAGGCATGGAACGACAGCCGGCCCACGAGACCGACCGCCCCGCCCCGCCGACGCGCGCGGCGGGAGCCGACACCAGTCGTTCCGACGCTCCGCACCGAATGGGCGACATGAACGTCGACGTCATCCTCCCCTGTCTCGACGAGGCCGATGCCCTCCCCGAGGTCCTGGGCCGACTCCCGCGCGGCCACCGCGCGATCGTCGTCGACAACGGCTCGACCGACGGCTCCGCCGACGTCGCCCGGGCCCACGGCGCCTTGGTCGTGACCGAACCGGTGAAGGGCTTCGGCTCGGCCTGCGCCGCCGGGGTCGCCGCCGCCACGGCCGAGTACGTCGCCTTCTGCGACGCCGACGCCTCGATGGACCCGGCCGAGCTCGTCCCGCTCGTCGCCCGCGTGGCCACGGGACACACCGACCTCGCTCTCGGACGCCGCGTGCCGACCACGCCGGGCGCCTGGGCACCGCACGCCCGGTTCGCGAACCGCGTCCTCGCGGTCCTCATGCGTCGCGCGACCGGGTACCGGCTGCGCGACCTCGGCCCGATGCGCGTGATGCGTCGCGCGGACCTGGTCTCCCTCGACCTGCGGGACCGCCGCAGCGGCTACCCGCTCGAGATGGTCCTCGCGGCGCACGCCGCCGGGTGGCGCGTCGACGAGTCCGACATCGGGTACGCGCAGCGCATCGGCGACAGCAAGGTCACCGGCACGCTCCGCGGCACCGTCAACGCCGTCAAGGACATGTCGCGTCTGCTGCGCGAGTACCGCCGGGAGGCGCGACCCGCCGTCGTCGCACCCGCTCCGGTCCGCCACGTGGCCGGTCCCACCCACTCCGAGGAGGTCCACTCATGACGACCGACATCACCGTCGCGGTGGTCGCGAAGGAGTGCCTGCCCGGCCGGGTCAAGACCCGCCTGACGCCGGCGCTCACCCCCGAGGGTGCCGCACGGGTCGCCGCCGCGAGCCTCGCGGACACGCTGGCGACCGTCCGTGCGCTGCCCGCCGCCCGACGGGTGCTGTTCTACGACGGCACGGTGCTGCCGACCGGTGCCGAGGGCTTCGACGTCATCCACCAGACCACGGGCCGCCTCGACGAGCGGCTCGGTGCACTGTTCGACGCCGTCGACGGCCCGACGCTGCTCGTCGGCATGGACACGCCGCAGTTCGGGCCGGCCGACGTCGCACCGGTGTTCGACGAGCCGCAGCGCGACGCCTGGTTCGGCCCGGCCGAGGACGGCGGCTTCTGGTCCCTCTACCTGCGCGACCCGGACGGCGACCTGCTCCGCGGCGTGCCGATGTCGCAGGACGACACCGGTGCGGTCCAGTTCGCCCGCCTGACGGACGCCGGCCTCGACGCGGGCACCCTCGGGGTCCTGCTCGACGTCGACACCGTGCCGGATGCCGGGCGCGTCGCCGCCCTCGTGCCCGACTCCGCGTTCGCCGCCGCACTGCAGGCCGAGACCACGGGGGCACTCCGATGACCATGGAAGCACCCGTCTCCTTCGGGGCCGGCGGTGGCGAACCGTACGCGCGTGCGCTCCGCACCGACGGTCGCATCCGGCTGACGGACACCTCCCGACCGGACCGGGCGGTCACGCTCGACGTCGGCCGCTGGAGCGCCGCGGCGGACCGCATCGACCGGTCACTCCTCGACGGTGCGGACGGGCCGGTGATCGACATCGGCTGCGGGCCGGGGCGGATGCTCGTCGCCGCGCGAACCCTCGGCATCCCGTCGCTCGGCGTGGACGTCTCCGCCGACGCCGTGGCGATCGCCCGACGCTCCGGCGGGACGGCGATCCAGGGCTCGGTCTTCGACCCGGTCCCCGACGAGGGGCACTGGGACACGGCGCTCGTGATCGACGGGAACATCGGCATCGGCGGCGACCCGGCGGCCCTGCTCGCCCGGTGCCGCGAGATCGTGCGCGTCGGTGGCCGCGTGGTCGTCGAGACCCACGTCGACCGCACCGCCGACCGGGTGTACACCGCCCGCGTGGTGGACGCCGACGGCCACCAGAGCGCGGGCTTCCCGTGGGCCGAGGTGGGCGTCGACGCCCTGCTCGACCACGCCGAGACGGTCGGCCTCGTGGCGAAGCAGAGCTGGACCGCCGAGGGCCGGACCTTCTGCGAGCTGCTCGCCTGAGCATTCCTTCTTTTGTGTCATGCAAAAGAAGGAGGTAGTGTGGTGGTCATCAAGCCGACGGCGTCGCGGTCGCCGGCCCGGTGACCGACGACCCTCGGCACGACGACGAGGAGCATCCATGCAGAACCGTCAGAACCCCCTGGGCGGCGCGTACGTGACCGGCCTCGAGAACCGTGACGAGCTCGGCGCCTACGCGGTGGACGCCGCCTGGCGACCGATCGGCACCTACACCGGAACCGGGATCGGGCGTGCGCTCGGCCGGTTCGTCGACACGCAGTCCCGTCGGCCCGGTACCGCGACGTCCTCGACGCGAACGGCCACCGGTTCGCTGCGGACCGCGACGGGCTCGTTCCGCACGGCCTGACGCCGTCCCCGTACCGCGAGCGGTCGTCCACCCGGGGTGTCCCCCTTTCTCCCCGGTGCGGACGGCCGCTCGCTCCTCGTCCACAGGCGCGCTCGTCGTCCACAGGCGCGACGTTCCTGGGCGTGCCGACCCGCGCGATGCCAGGATGGACGCATGAACGACCGCGCCGGCACCCCTGCCACTGCAGACGACCTCGTCGACCTCGACGCCCTCATCGCCGCGTACCACGACCGCGTCCCGGACGTCTCCGTCCCCGAGCAGAAGGTCGTCTTCGGCACCTCGGGCCACCGCGGCTCCTCGCTGGACTCCGCGTTCAACGACACCCACATCGCCGCGATCACGCAGGCGATCGTCGAGTACCGCACGTTGCAGGGCACCGACGGCCCGCTCTTCATCGGCCGTGACACGCACGCGCTGTCCGGCCCCGCCGAACGCACCGCGCTCGAGGTCCTCGCCGCCAACGGCGTGCACGTCCTCGCCGACAGCGAGAACGGCTACGTCCCCACCCCGGCGCTCAGCCACGCGATCATCGCGTACAACCGTGCCGGCAACGCGGACACGGCGGACGGCATCGTCATCACGCCCAGCCACAACCCGCCCCGCGACGGCGGCTTCAAGTACAACCCGCCGCACGGTGGCCCGGCGGACAGTGACGCGACGAGCTGGATCGCCGAGCGCGCGAACGCGATCATCGCCGGCGGCAACGCCGAGGTCCAGCGCACCGAACACGCCTCGCCCGACCGCTACGACTTCCTCGGCGCCTACGTCGCCGACCTCGAGAACATCATCGACATCGACGCGATCAAGCGTGCCGGCGTGAAGATCGGCGCCGACCCGCTCGGTGGTGCGTCGCTCCCCTACTGGAACCGAATCCGCGACCACTACGGGCTCGACCTCACGGTGGTCAACCCGGACGTCGACCCCACCTGGTCGTTCATGACCCTCGACTGGGACGGCAAGATCCGGATGGACCCGTCGAGCCCGAGCGCGATGGCCTCGGTCGTCGCGCGCAAGGACGACTACGACGTCCTCACCGGCAACGACGCCGACTCCGACCGGCACGGCATCGTCACGCCCGACGGCGGCCTGATGAACCCGAACCACTACCTCGCCGTGGCGATCGAGTACCTCTACGCGCACCGTCCGGCCTGGCGCGACGACGCCGCGATCGGCAAGACCCTCGTGTCGTCGAGCATCATCGACCGCGTGGCCGAGTCCCTCGGTCGTCGCCTGTGGGAGGTCCCGGTCGGCTTCAAGTGGTTCGTCCCGGGCCTGATCGACGGTTCCGTGGCCTTCGGCGGCGAGGAGTCGGCGGGCGCGTCGTTCCTCCGCAAGGACGGCACCGCGTGGACCACCGACAAGGACGGCATCATCCTGGCGCTCCTGGCGTCGGAGATCATCGCGGTCACCGGCAAGACCCCGTCGCAGCTCTACGACGAGCTGACCGAACGCTTCGGCGCCCCGGTCTACCAGCGTGTCGACGCCGCCGCGAGCAAGGAGCAGAAGGCCCGCCTGTCGAAGCTCGACGGTGACGCCATCACCGCCGAGACCCTCGCGGGCGACCCGATCACGGCGAAGCTGTCGAGGGCTCCGGGCAACGACGCGGCCGTCGGCGGCGTGAAGGTCGTCACCGACAAGGCGTGGTTCGCGGCCCGCCCGTCCGGCACCGAGGACGTCTACAAGATCTACGCCGAGAGCTTCGTCGGGCAGGAGCACCTCGCACAGGTGCAGCGCGAAGCCAAGGAGATCGTCGACGCCGCACTCGGGGCCTGAGGTCCGGCGCGGATGGGGTGGTTCGGCCGGAAGCAGGACGATCGGCACGACGAGCCCGCCCCGACGCTCGTGGTGCTCGCCCAGCGAGCCCTCGCCGAGCGCGGCATGGAGACCACGGTCGAGGTGCCGGCCGGCGAGCAGGCTCGCCTGGTCGGCGCCGACGGCCGGGTCTTCCTGCTCGAGAACCTCGCGGCGCAGGTGCACGGTGAGACCCCGGACGTGCAGGCCGACATGGTCGCCGAGCACTTCGACCGGATGATCCAGGCGTACAGCGAGCCGGCACCCGAGGAGCTCGGCGCCGACGAGCTGCGGCAGCGTATCCGACTGCGGATCCTGCCGGACCCCAGCGTGGACGGCGGCACGGGCCTCGGCGCCGGCCCGTCCGACCCCACCGACCTCGACTACGCCCGACCGTTCGCTCCCGGGCTGGTGCTCGGGCTGTGCGTCGACTACCCGACGATGGTGAGCACGCTGTCGGGTCCGACCCTGCCGCGGCTCGCGCTCGGCATCGACGAGCTCTTCGCCTTCGGGCAGCTGGGCACCGACGACGAACCGGTGGACGAGCACGCCGAGATCGCCCCCGGGGTGTTCATCGTCGAGGGCGAGTCCCTGTTCGTCGCGTCGAAGGCGGTCAACCTCCCGGCGCTCTTCGGCGCCGCCGGGTTCGGCACGGTGTTCGCGATCCCGCACCGGCACCTCCTGCTCGCCGTCCCGATCCGTGACGCGTCGAGCATCACCTCGGTGCAGATGCTCGCCAGCCTGGTCGTGCAGGTGCTCACGGACGGCGAGCACGGCCTGCCCGGCGGGGTGCTGAGCCCCCTGCTGTACTTCTCGCGCAACGGCCGGGTCAGCGCGGTGTCCGGCTTCGACGACGAGACGGGCGCGATGCGCATCGAGGTGGACGAGCGGTTCCAAGAAGCCCTCGAACAGGCCGCCGCAGCGTCCTGACGCACCGCACGTCACGCTCGGGCGTACTGTGACGGCGTCGGGAGCGCTCACGAGGGCGTTCCGACAGACGCCACCGAAACCGGTGCCGGTGCTGCCGATCCACTCAGGAACCCACTCCGGCGCGACCCTTCACCTTGCGGCAGATGTAACTTTGCAGCCAGCGCAAAGTTTCCGGGAGACCCTGCACATGACCCAGACCGCGACCGCACCCGCGGCACCCACCACCTCGTCCAACGCCGTGATGAACCACCGGCAGATCCTGCTGGTCATCTACGGCCTGATGGCGGGGATGTTCCTCGGCGCCCTCGACCAGACGATCGTCGGCACCGCGATCCGCACGATCGGCGACGACCTGCACGGCCTCGACCAGCAGGCCTGGGTGACGACCGGCTACCTCATCGCGTCGACGATCACGACGCCGATCTACGGCAAGCTGTCCGACATCTTCGGCCGGCGTCCGCTGTTCCTCACCGCGATCGGCATCTTCATCGTCGGGTCGTTCGCCGCGTCGTTCTCGACCTCGATGCTCATGCTCGCCGGCTTCCGCGCACTGCAGGGCCTCGGCGCCGGCGGTCTGATGTCCCTGCCGCTCGCCATCATGGGCGACATGCTCGCCCCGCGCGAGCGCGCCAAGTACCAGGGCTACTTCCTGGCGGTCTTCGGCATCTCGAGCGTCATCGGCCCGCTGGTCGGCGGTGTCTTCGCCGGGGCGGACCAGCTGCTGTTCATCGCCGGGTGGCGCTGGGTGTTCCTGATCAACGTGCCGATCGGCATCATCGCGCTCTTCATGGTGCTGACCTTCCTGCACCTGCCGAAGTTCGGCGACCGCGGCAAGCCCCGGATCGACTGGTGGGGCGCGACGCTCGTCATCGTGACCCTGGTGCCGCTGCTCCTCATCGCCGAGCAGGGCCGCGAGTGGGGCTGGGACTCCCCCGGCGCCTTCGCCTGCTACGCGATCGGTGCGCTCGGGCTCATCGCGTTCATCATCGTCGAACGGGCGATGGGCGACGACGCGATCCTGCCGCTGAAGCTGTTCGGCTCGCGGGTGTTCTCGATGTCGGCGATCCTGTCGGTCCTCGTCGGCTTCGGCATGTTCGGCGCGATGCTCACCATCCCGCTGTACCTGCAGATCGTGAAGGGCGTCACGCCGACCGAGTCCGGGTTCGCGATGCTCCCGATGGTGCTCGGTCTGATGATCTCGTCGATCGCCTCGGGCCAGATCATCTCGCGGACCGGCAACTACCAGGTCTTCCCGATCACCGGCACGGCGTTCACGGCCATCGGGTTCACCGTCCTGACGTTCCTCACCGCCGAACGCCCCCTCTGGTTCCTGATGCTCGGCATGTTCGGCATCGGCCTCGGGCTCGGGCAGCTCATGCAGACCCTGACCCTGGCGGCGCAGAACTCCGTCAGCCCGCGGGACATCGGCGTCGCGACGAGCGCCGCCACGTTCTTCCGCCAGATCGGCGGCACCATGGGCACCGCCGTGCTGCTGTCCGTCCTGTTCACGCTCATGCCGACGAACATCACGACGGCGATGCAGAACGAGGGAGACCTGAAGAGCGCCCTGAACGCCGCACTCACCCCGTCGGTCGCGAACGCGTCGGACAACAAGGGCGTGATGGACCAGATCTGGAACAAGATCGTCGACCCGGTGCAGCAGAACGTCCAGGACGGTCTCGACAAGGGCGCCGCCCAGGCCAAGGAGGCCGCGGACGCCGCCGTCACGAAGCAGGTCACCGCTGCCGTCCAGCAGCAGGTCGCGGCCGGCACGGTCCCCGAGGCCTCGGCGGACACGGTCATCGCCCAGCAGGTCGCCGCCGCGAAGCCCGCCGCCGAGCAGCAGGCACTCGAGACCGCCGCGTCGAAGGCGAACGCCGAGGTCGTGGACGGCACGCTGCAGGTGGACTACTCGAACGCCGACCAGCGCCAGAACGTCGTCGACGAGGTCGCTCCGACGCTCGTCGAGCAGCTCAAAAGTGGTGACTCGAGCGCGAGTTCCTCGACCAGCTCGTCGACGAGCGACACGTCGTTCCTCAACGGCGCGGACAAGCGCCTCACCCGGCCGTTCCTCGTCGGGTTCAGCGACTCCGCCGTGGTCGTCTACTACGTCGGCCTCGCCGTGATCCTGCTCGCCTTCGTGCTCACCTGGTTCTTCCGCGTGCCGCCGCTCCGCAAGGTCTCGGCACTGCAGGAGCAGGCGAACACCGAGCGCGCGGACAACGAGCGGGCGACCGCCGACGCGGACCGCCTGACCGTGGACGCCCAGCACGCAGCCGCCCGGACGGGATCGCTCGTCTCGCCGGACACCGGCTCGATGGCGGTCGTGCCGACCTCGCCGGACGTGGTCTCGCAGCCGCGCTCGGCCGGTTCCGCGGTCGGTGTCGGTGTCGGGCAGTCGACGACCCGGTCGGGCGGAGCAGCCGGCGGTGCCTCCACCGTCTCCCTCGACGGCACCCGCGCACCGCTGCCCGACGCGACCACGCACGGCGCGCACTCCGCCGCCGCGCCGGTCGACGAGCCGCCCACCACCACGGGCGCGATCCGCACCCGAGCCGCGCACGCCGCAACGGACGCGACCACGGACACCACCGGCGGCGACGCTGCGGAGGCGAGCCGCGCCTCCAGGCCCGACGAGCACGGGCACGGGCGTCACTCAGCCGAGTAGCGACGTGGTCAGCCCGTCGATGCGTCCGACGGGCTGACCACGTCGAACGACGCCCCCGGCAGTCGTCGGCGCATCACGTCGACGGCGACCGGGTTGTCGTCCACGAGCACGAACCGCCGGCCGAGCGCGCGGGCCACCGCGCCCGTCGTCCCGCTGCCGGCGAAGAAGTCGAGGACCCAGTCGCCCTCGCGCGACGAGGCCTGCACGATGCGGCGCAGCACGCCCTCGGGCTTCTGCGTCGGGTAGCCGGTCTTCTCCCTGCCGGTCGGGGACACGATCGTGTGCCACCACACGTCCGTCGGGAGCTTGCCGCGCGCACGCTTCTCGGGCGTGACGAGTCCCGGTGCCATGTAGGGCTCACGATCGACCGCCTCGGAGTCGAACCAGTACCGCGACGGGTCCTTCACGTAGACGAGGATCGTGTCGTGCTTCGTCGGCCACCGTGACCGGGACTTCGCACCGAAGTCGTACGCCCAGACGATCTCGTTGAGGAAGGACTCCCGGCCGAACAGGGCGTCGAGCAGGACCTTGGCGTAGTGCGACTCGCGGTAGTCGAGGTGGAGGTAGAGGGTGCCGTCCTCGGCGAGGAGCCGCCACGCCTCGAACAGCCGCGGTTCGAGGAACGACCAGTAGTCCTCGAACCGGTCGTCGAAGCGCATGAGGTCGCCGCGGACGCGCTCGTAGGAGCTCCCTCGGAAACCCGTCACCCGCTCGCGCCGGCGATCGGCAGCTGCGGCCTCGTCGCCGACCGTCGGCTCGCGGACCGCGGCGCTCGCGTGCCGACGCTGGTAGCGGCCGGTGTTGAACGGCGGGTCGAGGTACACGAGCGTGAACGAGCCGTCCGCCAGGGTCGGCAGGACGTCGAGGTTGTCGCCGAGGACCACCCGGTCCGGTCCTCGATCGTCGCCGCTGTGCACGTGCACCATTCTGGTCCACGCGGCGTCCCGTCCCCGCGGAGTCCGCGGGCCGGGCTCAGCCGCAGGTCACCTGGGAGATCGTCGCGTCGTCCTCCGGCAGCCACGCGCCGCCGGCCCAGACGTCCACCGGTTCGCCCGCGCGCAGTGCCGTCGCCACCACGAGGTCGTGCGGACCGGGCAGCGTCGCGACCTCCTCGTCGACGGAGAACTGCACGGTCGCCGAGTCGCAGGACGTGTCGGGTGTGACCTCCCACCCGGCGCAGCCGTAGTCGACGCAGCCGTCCGGCCAGGAGCCGTCGGCGTCCTCGGCGTCGGAGTCGAGCGGGCTCCGGGTCAGCGCCACGGGGTGCTCCGGTGCGGTGGAGCAGGTGACGTCGCGGATGCCGCCCCACTCCTCGGACCCCTGCTCGGTGAGGACGAGCGGTCGCCCGGAGGTCAGCACGACCGTGCGGGTGTCGGTGCGCACGTCGTCACCGCCCTCGGTGGCGGAGAACCCGACCGTGACCCGGGCCGGCCCGTCGCACTCGCTGTCGATCTGCCACGACCAGCAGCCGTCCGCGAAGTCGATCGCTCCGCAGGTCGCCTGCCACGTCTCGTCGTCGCCGATGAACGACGCGGTGACCGTGCCGTCGTCCGAGGTCCACGGCGCCTGGTCCCCCGCGTCCGGTGCGTCCTGGTCCGGTGCGTCGTCGTCCGGGCCGCTGTCGTCCGGGACGCTGCCGTCGGGTGCGGTGTCCTGGAGTCCGTACGCGAGCGTCTGCCCGTCGCTCTGCAAGGCACGGACGACCGGGTCGACGGCCGTCGTCGCGCCGACGACGAGCACGAGCGCGGCGGCACCCGCGGTCACGGCGACGACCGTACGAGTGCGGTGGCGCAACGGCGAACGCTTCGGTGCTGTGTCCGCCACGAACGGCCGCACGGTGGGCAGCCCCCACGCCGCCGCCTCCCAGGCAGCCACGGCTGCGTCCTCGTCGAGGTCCGGGAACGCCGCCCGTGCCCGCGCCGGGACCTCCGTCCGCCGCCACACCGCTGCATCGTCCCGGATCGAGGCCGCGGTCCGGTCAGCGAGCTCGCCCGCCCGCGCGGAGCACACCACCAGTACCGCGATCCCGGCCACGAGCGGCAGGAGTCCGACCACGGCCAGACCACCGAGCGCCGCGACGACGATGACCGCGGCGAGCGCGAGGATCGCCACCACGAGGCCGATCCACTGCGCGACGCGGACGCGGCGGGCTGCGGCCGGCACGAAACCCCGGAACGACCGCGGTACCGGGGCCCAGAAGCGCCAGCCCTCGGGTGCGGGCGGGATCCCCGGTGCGGGCGACCACCCCGGTGCGGGCTCGGCGGCCTGGTGCAGTTCCACCCACTCGGCGGAGGGTGTCGGCCACCCGGGAGGCGTCCGGAAGCGGAACGGCGGGGTCGTCTCGTGCTGCACGATCAGACCCTAGCCCGGCGTCCAGCGCGCACACAGGCCCTTCTTCGGGAGGGGCGTAGCGTCTGCTCCATGGCGACACCCGAGGTCCGGAACGACACCGACAAGCAGCAGTACTCCCTCGTCGAGGACGGCGAGGTGATCGGCTTCGCGGCGTACGAGGTCGACGGCGACGAGATCCGCTTCGTCCACACCGAGGTGGACCCCGCGCACCGCGGCGGTGGTCACGCCTCGATCCTCGTCGAGCACGCGCTGGACGACGTCCGCTCGGGGTCCTCGCGCCGGGTCGTCCCGCAGTGCAGCTACGTCGCGGCCTGGATCGAGCGGCACCCGGACTACCAGGAGCTCACGACCCGCTGACGCGGCCCGCGCGTTGCCGGCTCCCGCCAGGACGAGTCGTCAGTACGACCGGTCGTGCGTCCCGGCCCGCACCGCGTGCCGACCGGCGCTGCGCACCGCCGGCACCTTGATGAGCACGCTCCCGCTGAGCAGGTCGTGGTCGTCGTCCGCCGGCGTCGGTGCTTCCCTCGGGAGGCGCGACTGCCGTTCGTACTCCGCTTGCGTCTCGTGACGGGTCGGCGCGAACACCTCGTCCATCATCGAGACCACACCGCCGGATCCGCCGCTGCGCGTGGCCTTGTTCGACAGGTCGATCCACCCCACGCGATCGGCGATCCACATCACGACGGCCGCGGCGGCCGCCGCCCCCAGGAGGATCAACCAGTTCACGCACACGACGCTACGTCGGTGATCGGACGGGGACATCCGCCGCGCGGAGGATTCTCACGATCCACATGGCTCGTTCTTCAGGACGACACCCACACTGGTCCTGCGGCCGTCCGGAACCCCCCTCTCCGGGCGGCCGACCACGTGCGGCAGGAACCCCACAGTGCCCCCGACCGTCCGGGCGGCCGACCACGTGCGGACCGTGCGGCCGGACGCGTTCCAGCGCTGCGTGCCAGGATGGCGACGTGCTCGACGACGCAGACCGGGACCTCATGCGGGCGTTCGCCCGCTACATCGAGAAGGCGAACGAACTCGCCGCCGCCGAACAGCAGGCGGTGACCACACCAATCGGTGAACGGATCGGCGCCCACCTCGGCGTCGACCCACAGTCGGTCCCCGTGGTCACCGAGGAGTTCCCCGACCACCGCCTCGTCGACGCCGACATCGCCCTCGAGGAGCTCGCCGGCACCGACCCCGACGCCCTCGTCGGCATCGCGGGCGACGACAGCCGGTTCCACAGCTCCGTCAGCGAGTTCATCGCGAACCCCCACATGCGGTGGGCGCCCGGCCCCGTGAGCTACGCCACCCGGGCCACCGGTGCCGACACCACCCGTCGGGTCGTGTCGTTCGGCCTCCGGTTCCTCACCTTCGACGACGCTCCGGTCGCGGTCGTCCAGCGGTCGGCCAAGCCGGAGTACGGCCGTGGGCGCGCCAGCCTCGAGATCCTCTCCCCCGACCAGGACGCCGCCACCGCGTTCCTGCTCCGCCTCCGTGCCCTGATGATCGAGCGGAGCGTGCTGCGCGGTCAGGTCCTGTCGTTCGTGCAGTCCGAGTACGGGTCCGATGCCGGGGCGACGTTCCTGCGCCGACCCGAGGTCGATGCCGAGGACGTCGTCCTCGGCGCGGGCGTGCTCGACGAGGTGGTCGACCACGTCGTGGGGATCGGCGAGCAGCGTGCGGCGCTCCTCGCGGCCGGACAGCACCTCAAGCGCGGTGTGCTCCTCTACGGCCCTCCCGGGACGGGCAAGACGCTCACGATCCGGCACCTCCTCACCCGGACGACCGGGGTCACCGCGATCCTGCTCACCGGCTCGAGCATCGCGGCGATCGGTGCCGCGGCCGAGATCGCCCGGACGTTCCAGCCGTCACTCGTCGTGATGGAGGACATCGACCTCGTCGCGATGGAACGCCTCAGCTCCCCGCAGCCGCTGCTGTTCGAGGTGCTCGACGCCCTCGACGGGCTCGACGGCGACGCGGACGTCGCCTTCGTGATGACCACGAACCGGGTGTCCGTGCTCGAACGCGCCCTCGCGGACCGTCCCGGCCGGGTCGACCTCGCCGTGGAGATCCCGCTCCCCGCCCTGCCCGAGCGCGTCCGGCTCTTCCGTCGGTACGCCGGCTCGCTGCCCTTCTCCGAGGCCGCCCTCGCCGAGGCGGCCGAGCGTGCCGAGGGCACGACGGGCTCCTTCGCCAAGGAGCTCATGCGGCGGAGCGTCCTCGGTGCGGCCCTGCGCGGTGCCGAGCCCGCGGACGTCGACCTGCGTGCAGCGCTCGACTCGCTGCTCACCGAGCGGAGCGCCCTGACCCGGAAGCTGCTCGGAACCCGCTCCGCCGACGACACCGATGACACCGGCGAGCCCGACGACGACGAGGAGGACGACGCCGAGCACGAGGTCACCTTCAGTGGCTCGTACGTCGCGCCCGTGAACCAGGCCTTCCTCCGCCCGGGCCGGTCGTCGGGCGCCATCGACCTTGTCCTCCGTGCCCCCGCCGACGACGACGACGCCAACGACGACGAGGACGATCAGCCCAGGTCGTAGGTCCGCTGTCCGGCTTCGAACCCCTTCGGCACGACGCCCACGTACCAGTACGTCACCACGTCACCACGCCGGACCGCCTCCGGCGCATCGCTGAGCGGTCGCGCCCGGAGCGTCAGTCCGCCGGGCTCCGGCACGGTGATCGACATCCGCGTCGTGGCCCCGCACGGAGCGTCCGTCCGCCCGAGCACGTCCGCGACGTCGGCTCCGGCCGTCGCGCGGAAGTACTCGCCGTCGACACCGTTGCACGCGAGCAGCAGGTCCCAGTCGCCGGCCGGGACGTTCTCGAGGGTCACCATGCCCTCGCCGGAACCCCCGGCCCCACCGCGACCGTGCTCGGGGTCGGTGATCGCCGTCTCCATCAGCGACGTCCACCGCTGCAGCCCGGACTGTGCGTCGCTCGAGGCGTCGTCCGGCGCACCGTCCGAGCACCCCGCGAGGGCGGTCGCGACGAGGCCGACTCCGACGAGTACCGACAACGGACGGGGTGATCTGCGCACCTGCCGACCCTAGGGGGTGCCGTGCGCGGTCGACAGCCGCCCGATCAGGGGACGCGCTCGAGCCACTCCCGCGTCGCGAACTTCGACGCCACGAGCTCCTGCGCCCGCCGCCGCTCGTCCGCGGTCACGTGCCCCTCGTGCGCCCCGTACAGCTTCGTGAAGGTCGCGATGAGCCGGTCGATGATCTCCGCACGGGTGAGGCCGGTCTGCGAGCGCAGCGGATCGACGCGCTTCGCAGCCGAGGTCGTCCCTTTGTCGCTCATCTTCTCGCGACCGATGCGGAGCACCTGCACCATCTTCTCGCCGTCCATGTCGTAGCTCATGGTGGCGTGGTGCAGCAGCGATCCGGTGCCGAGCCGCTTCTGTGCTGCGCCGCCGATCTTGCCCTTGGTCGACGAGATGTCGTTGAGCGGCTGGTAGTAGGCCTCGATGCCGAGGGACTTCAGCGCCTCGATCACCCACTCGTCGAGGTACGCGTACGAGTCGGCGAAGGTCATGCCCTGCACGAGGTCGGTCGGCACGTACAGCGAGTACGAGATGATCGCGCCCGCGTCCATGAACATCGCGCCGCCGCCGGAGATCCGACGGACGACCTCGACGCCGTACTTCGCGGCACCCTCGGGGTCGACCTCGTTCTTGAGGGACTGGAACGACCCGATGACGACGGCCGGCTGGTCCCACTCCCAGATGCGCAGGGTCGGGCCGCGGCGACCGGCCCCGACCTCTTCCGTGAGGACCTGGTCGAGCGCGAGGTGCTCGTTCGGGCTGATCGGCCCCTCGTGGATGATCTCCCAGTCGTACTCACGCCAGGTCGACGCGCGCGACAGGGCACGGCGGACGGCGACCCCGACGGACTCGGGCGTGAACCCGAGCAGGACGGCGTCCTCCGGCAGGGCGGCACGGACGGCGGCGGCGATGCCCGCGGCATCGGTCGTGGCCGGCAGCCCGTCCACGGCGGCGTCGATGAGCGGCAGCGCGTCGTCCGGTTCGAGGAAGAAGTCCCCGGCGAGCCGGAACTGGTCGATCACCCCGTCGACGACCTCGAGGTCGACGACGACCAGCTTGCCTCCCGGGACCTTGTACTCACCGTGCACACCACGAGCCTACGCCGCGTCGGACTGGAGGCGCGGGGCGGCGCCGCCCCGCGCCTCCTGGCCGTCAGCCGGTACCGTCTCAGGACGTGCGCGCGACCGCCCGGTCCAGCCACGCGACCAGGTCCGCGACGACCTCGTCGCGGTTGGTCTCGTTGTAGACCTCGTGCCGCGCCCCCTCGTACACCCGCACGGTGACGTCGGAGAGCCCACCGCGCCGCCGGTACGCCTGCGCGAGGCGCTCGACCGACCGCGGGCCGCCGAGCGAGTCCTCGGAGCCGACCTGCAGCAGCATCGGCAGGTCGTGCGCGATGCCCCGACGCGGGACCCCGAGCAGCCGGAGGGCGTCCCGCAGCCCGAAGAGGCCGATGACGTCCGCTTCGACCGCGAGCGGGTCGGCCGCGACGGCCTCGATGACCGCCCGGTCCCGGGTGAGCCACTCGAACTTCGTCGGCCCCGAGCCCGCGTGCCGGGCGTTCAGGTCGCCGCTGTTCATCCACCCCGGCAACCGGTACGCGCTCGCGGAGAGGACGACCCCGTCGTAGGACCCGGACGACGTGTTCACGATCCGCTGGGCCATCAGCGAGCCCCACGAGTGGCCGAGCAGCACGAGTGGGACGCCGGGGGTGTCCTCGCGCGCGACGGCGCTCATCTGCTCGACGGCCGCGATCGCGGCCCGCAGGCCCCCGGGGCCGAGCCGTCCGAGCTTGGCGTGGTCGCCGTCCCACTGCGCGAGGCCGGTCCGACCGTGCCCGCGGTGGTCGTTCGCGTGCACGGTCCAGCCCGCGCGGACGAGGTCCTGCGCGAGCGGCTCGTACCGGAGTCCGTGCTCGCCGACCCCGTGCGCGATCTGCACGATGCCCTTCGGACGCGCCGCACGCCAGGTCGAGTAGACGATCTCGACGCCGTGCGCGTCGGTGAACGAGGCGTCGCCTCGCGCTGCGGAGAAGGTGGGCACGTGAGCATCCTCGCAGACGGGTCGGACGCAGCCAGGTGGCCGCCGGTGTTCACCCGGCGTTCACGCAGCGGGTTCGGAGCAGGCCTAGCGTCTCGCGCATGGACGTCCTCGTCACCGTCGTGCTGGTGATCGTGGTGGCCCTCGTGTTCGACTTCACGAACGGCTTCCACGACACCGCGAACGCCATGGCCACCTCGGTCGCCACGGGTGCCCTCAAGCCCCGCACCGCCGTGCTCATCTCCGCCGTCCTCAACGTGGTCGGCGCGTTCCTGTCCACCGAGGTCGCGAAGACCGTCTCGCAGGGCATCATCCGCGAGGGGCAGGACGGCATCCACATCTCGCCGACCATGATCTTCGCGGGACTCGTCGGCGCCGTCCTCTGGAACCTCGCCACCTGGTACTTCGGCCTCCCGTCGTCCTCGACGCACGCGCTCTTCGGCGGGCTCATCGGCGCGTCGATCATCGGCGCGGGCCTGAACTCGGTCGACTGGGCGACGGTCGTCTCGAAGGTCGTCCTGCCGGCCCTGCTCTCCCCCGTCATCGCGGGCGTCATCGCCCTCGTCGCGACGTACATCGCCTACACGCTGACGAAGAACGCGACCACCCACGGTGCAGCCACGGGCTTCCGGCACGGCCAGACGATCTCGGCGTCGCTCGTGTCGCTCGCCCACGGGACGAACGACGCGCAGAAGACGATGGGCGTCATCACGCTCACCCTCATCGCCGCGAACTACCAGTCCGCCGGTACCGGCCCGGCGCTCTGGGTGATCCTGGCGTGCGGCCTCGCGATCGGCCTCGGCACCTACATGGGCGGCTGGCGGATCATGCAGACCGTCGGCAAGAAGATCTCCAACGTGCAGTCCCCGCAGGGCTTCGCGGCGGAGACCAGCTCGGCGGCGACGATCCTCGTGTCCTCGCACCTCGGCTTCGCGCTCTCGACCACCCACGTCACGAGCGGCTCGGTGATCGGCTCCGGCCTCGGCAAGAAGCTCGCCGACGTGCACTGGTCGGTCGTCGGTCGCATCGTCGTCGCGTGGGTGATCACGCTGCCCGCAGCCGCGGTCGTCGGTGCCCTCGCCACCTGGGTCGCGTCGACGTCCACCATCGGGCTCGTCCTGGTCGCGGTGCTCGCCCTGGCCGCAGGCCTCACGTTCTACGCCCTCGCCAAGCGGCGCCCGGTCTCGCACGAGGACATCACCGCGGACGAGGCCGAGCGCGAGCCCGTCGCGGCCCGGAACTGAAGGGGACGACGATGGACATCGACTTCACCAGCATCGGCACCGTCGCGGGGGTCGGCTTCGTGGCCGCGGTCGGCGTGGTGCTCCTCTACACGCTCGGGCTGCGGCTGCTCGGCACCGGCCAACCGGTCGACGCCGGGGGCGAGCACACCCAGTACGCGCAGGAGACCCCGAGGTCCGGCCACACGCCCCCGCTCGCGCTGGCGGGTGCCGGGCTGTGCTTCGCGGTCTGCATCGCTGCCGTGCTCTTCGGCATCTGGATGACGATCCCGCAGTTCCACTGAGCGCCGCGCGGGCGCGCGGGCGCGCGGGCGCGCGGGCGCGCGGGCGCGCGGGCGCGCGGGCGCGCGGGCGCGCGCTTGGTGAGCAGAAACGGTCGGGTCCGCACGCCGGACCCGACCGTTTCTGCTCACCATGCGTGACGGGAGGCGCGGCTCGCGTGTGCAGACCCGCTCACGCCCGTCGCGCCTCCCGTCCGACGGCGCGGGACGCGCGAACGCCCGCGCCCGCAGGCGCGCCCAGGCGCGCGCAGGCGCGCGCTCGGTGAGCAGAAATGGTCGGGTCCGCACGCCGGACCCGACCATTTCTGCTCACCATGCGGCGCCGGCGCCCGCGCCCGCGCGCGGACGCAGCGCCTCAGTGGGCGCTGTAGCCGCCGTCGACCAGGTGGTAGCTGCCGCTGATGAAGGACGCCTTGTCGCTGAGCAGGAACAGCACCAGGGCCGCGACCTCGGCATCGGTGCCGAGGCGCCTCGCCGCGTGCTCGGCCTCGAGCGCGGTGAGCGCCTCGGGCGAGAGCGACGCGCGCACGAGCGGCGTGTCGATGAAGCCCGGGCCGACCGCGTTCGTCCGGACGCCCTGCGCCGTGTACTCGAGGGCGGCGACCTTCGTCAGGCCGACCAGCGCGTGCTTCGACGCCACGTAGGCGGCGTTCTGCGCGATGCCGACCGAGCCGAGCACCGACGACATGTTCACGATCGCACCACCGCCGGCGGCGACCATCGCGGGGATCTCGTAGCGGAGGCCGTAGAACACCCCGTCGAGGTCCACCGCACGCACGCGGTCCCACGCGGCGACGTCGTACTCGCCGATGGGCTGCGGTGCGGCGCCGATGCCGGCGTTGTTCACCGCGAGGTGCAGGGCTCCGTAGGTGTCCACGGCGAACTGCACCATGCGCTCGTTGTCGGCGGCGACGGCCGAGTTGGCCTCGAACGCACTCGCCGTCCCGCCGGTTTCCTCGATCGACGTCACGACCCGCTGTGCGGCGTCGAGCTTGATGTCGGTGACGACGACCGTCGCGCCCGCAGCGGCGAGCTCCTTCGCGACGGCCTCGCCGATCCCGCTGCCGCCACCGGTGACGATGGCGACCTTGCCCTCGAACTCGGACATGATTCCTTCTCTCTGGACAACACCTGTTGTTCAACAGCACGATACACCCGAAAATCAGTTCGTTCGCTGAACTAATTTGCTAGGCTAACGACCCGTGACCGACGCCACCGACCTCCGCATCGCGGTGAACCGCCTCTCCCGCACGCTCCGTGCACAGAAGGCCGACACCACCGTCAGCGATGCCCAGTTCTCCGCGCTCGCCCGACTGCACCGCGACGGCCCGATGACCCTCGCCGAACTCAGCCGGCAGGACGGCGTCACCCCACCGTCGATGACGAAGACGATCGCCGTCCTCGTCGAGCGCGGCCTCGTCTCGAAGGGCGACCACGGCGATGACCGCCGCAAGGTCCTGCTCGGGGCGACCGGTGCCGGTGCCGCGTTCGTCGAGGAGACCCGTCGTCGTCGGGACGGCTGGCTCACCCCGCGGCTCGCCGAGCTCACCGACGCAGAACGGCGGACCCTCGCGGACGCCACCGAGATCATGAGGAGGCTGGCCCAGCAGTGACCGCCATGTTCCGCTCCCTGTCCGGCCGCAACTACCGCATCTGGTTCGCCGGCGCCCTGGTGTCCAACGTCGGCACCTGGATGCAGCGCACCGCCCAGGACTGGATCGTCCTGACGAAGCTGTCCGACAACGACGCCATCGCGGTCGGCATCACGATGGCCCTGCAGTTCGGTCCGCAGCTGCTCCTCCTGCCCCTGACCGGGCTCGCCGCCGACCGGTTCGACCGGCGCAAGATGCTCATGCTGACGCAGGGGCTGATGGGCGCCCTCGGCCTGGGGCTCGGCATCATGGTGCTGACCGACACCGCCACGATCTGGTCGCTCTACGGGTTCGCCCTCGCGCTCGGCATCGTCGCCGCGTTCGACACCCCGATCCGCCAGGCCTTCGTGTCCGACGTCGTGCAGGGCGAGAACGTCGCCAACGCCGTGGCGCTCAACTCGGCCTCCTTCAACGCCGCCAGGCTCATCGGCCCCGCGGTCGCCGGCGTGCTCATCGCGGCGATCGGCTCCGGCTGGGTGTTCGTCATCAACGCCGCCTCGTTCCTGGCCGTGCTCATCGCGCTCCGCTTCGTCGACCCCGCACAGCTCGCCGAGCGGATCCGGCCGAAGCGCGGCAAGGGGCAGATCCTCGCGGGCTTCCAGTACGTGCGGACGCGGCCGGACATCATCGTCGTGCTCTGCATGATCTTCGTCGTCGGGACCTTCGGCGTGAACTTCCCGATCTTCACCTCGACCATGGCCCGCGTCGAGTTCCACAAGGGGGCGGGCGAGTTCGGCCTGCTCAACTCGGTCATGGCGATCGGTTCGGTCGCCGGCGCCCTGCTCTCCGCACGCCGCGACCGCCCGCGGATGCGCACGCTCGTCGTCGCCTCCGCCGGGTTCGGCCTGGCCTGCGTCGCGGCCGCCGTCGCCCCGACGTACTGGTCGTTCGCGATCGTCCTGGTGTTCGTCGGACTCGCGTCGCTGACGTTCATGACGACCGCGAACGCCCTCGTCCAGACCACCACGAAGCCCGCGATGCGCGGACGGGTGATGGCCCTCTACATGGCGATCTTCGCGGGCGGCACCCCCATCGGCGCCCCGATCGTCGGCGCCGTCGCCGACGCGTGGGGTCCGCGCTGGGCCATCGCCGTCGGCGCGGCATCGGGGTTCGTGGCCCTGGCGATCGCGCTCGTGTGGCTCATCCGGTACGAGCGCTTCCGGGTGCGGTACGACGCGGACACCCGGCTGCACCTGGCGATCACGCACGCGGTGCCGGTCGTGGGGACCCGCGCGTCGCGCGCGGCGCTGCGGCAGGACCTGGAGCGCGACGAGGCGGTCGCGGACCGGTCCAGCGCGGTCTGACGTGACCGCCTGACGGACGGGAGGCGCGGGTCGGCCCCGCACCGCGCCTCCCGTCCGTCGTCACATCGGTCCAGGGCGCGGTCCGGCACACGGGTTCGGGCGCGGCTCAGCGCGCGTTCAGCGCGGCTCAGCGCGCGGGTTCGGGCGCGGCGAAGACGCGTTCGTCGAGGGCCTGCACCACCAGGTCCGCCGCCGCCGCGAGCCGCTCCCCCGCGGCGCGGGCTGCCAGGACCGCGCCGTCGTCGGACACCGACTCGAGGCCCGCTCGGGTGTCCGCGAACGCACGCACCTCGTCGGCGATGCACGACGGCGCCACGTCGGCGAGGCACTCGTCCGCCCGCCGCGCGAGGAACCGCAGCGACCGCGGACTGTGCTCGTCCAGGAGCAGGAACGCCGCGGCGTCCTCCGGCCCGGGCGTGTGGTGGTCGCGGCCGCGCTGGAACGCCTCGCCGGCGCCGCACGCCCGGAGCGCCGTCGTCCAGGACGCACCCGACTCCGGGTCGAGCAGCCCCGACGCGAGCAGTCGCGCCGTGGCCGAACACCGCTGCAGCGCACGGCCGAGCGTGAAGAACTCCCAGACCTCGTCGTGGCTCGCATCGGCCTCGACGACCCCGATCGCCAGGGCGCTGCGCTCCCGCACCCACGCCAGGAACTCATGGGCACGATCGGGCGCGACCTTGCGGGGCATCCGCGACCGGGTGACGTTGAGGCAGTCCCACAGTTCGGTGGAGACGACCTCACGGGCACGCCGCGCGTTGTCCCGCGCGACCGCGACGGCCGACGCGATGGACGCCGGTTCGTGCCGGTCGAGGGCGAGGGAGTCGATCGTCGACGCCCGGTCCGGGTCGTTCGCCGGTCCCGCGGCCCCCACGACCGCCCGGAGCTCGGCGGCGACCGCCCGGTCGTGCTCGACCCCGGCGGGCTCACCGCGGGCGACGTACACGTCGAGCATGCGCGCGACGACCTCGGCCCGTTCCACGGCGCTCCCGACGTGGAACACGCTCCCCGCGAGTCGGCTCAGCACGTCGGCTCCTGCATGCCGTGAACCTACTGACCGGGGATTGCGAGGGTGTTTCGTCGCCGCGTCACGGGTGTTGCGGCTCTGAGCGGACCCCGCTGGTGCGCCCGTGTGCCGGGTCCGATCCTGGACGTCCGGCGTGCGTCCCCGGTCCACTCTCCGCGCTCGCTAGACAATCTAACTAGAGCGTCTAGCATTGTGACCATGAGTACCGAGGTGACGACGAGCGCCGCGGGGTTCTGGTACGGCGAGGATTCCCGGGTCGACGCGGTGGACGTGCTGAACGCACTCCGCAGGTACCGGAGCGCCGAGAGCGCGGCACAGCGACGCGCGCGTGAGGCACTGGGCATCGGCGAGAACGCCCTGCTCGCCCTCCGCGCACTCCTCGACGCCGAAGAGGCCGGCCGCACGGTCAATGCGAAGGACCTCGCCGAGCACCTCGACATCACCCCGGCGTCGACGTCGGCACTCGTCGACCGGCTCGTCCGGAGCGGGCACGTCGAACGCCACCCGGACCCGAACGACCGTCGCGGCGTCATCCTGACCGCGTCCGGTGGCTCGATGCGCCAGGTGCTCCGGGTGATCGACCAGCTCGACTCCCGCGCGGTCGAGGCGACCGAGCACCTGTCGACCGACGACATGGCCGTCATCGTGTCGTTCCTCGACGAGATGGTCCGCGTCGTGGACGGCGTCGACGTCGCCGGTCGTGGGCACCGCGTCAGCCGGTCCGCGTAGCCTGCTGGCATGGCAGACACGGGCACCGACGGCACCGCGACGCCCGCGCCGCACGACCCCGAGGACGACATGCCCCTGGCGGAGCTCGACGCCCGGGCCCGCGCGGACGCCGCACTCCGTCGGATCCAGGCCGGTGCCGATCCCGCGCGCGAGGCGTTCGACCTCGCCAACACGATGAACGACGAAACCGTGGGGCGCCTGACGAACGCACTCCGACGGTTCCTCGGACGGGACGAGCGCCGCACGGCCCGGCGTGACGACCTGCGCTAGAACGCCGTGCCGACGGCAGCGATGTCGTCGCCGCCGTGTCCCGCAGCGCTGGCGTCGGCGTAGACCCGGCCCAGTGCGTCGAGCAGGACCGTCGACACCCCCGTGCTGCGCGCGGCGTCGGTGATGAGGCCGATGTCCTTCCGGAGACCGTCGAGCGCGAACTGCGCCGGGAACGATCCCTCGATGATCGACCCGCCCTTGGCGTGCGCGTAGGCCGAGTCGCTGGCGCTGCCGTCGATCGCCTCGAGGAAGAGCGCCGGGTCCAGCCCGAGCGACTTCGCGACCGCGAGCGACTGCCCGGTCGCGGCCGTGATCGACGCGATCCAGGCGTTCGCCGCGAGCTTGAGCGCGGTCCCGGCACCGACCTGATCCCCCGCACGCACGGTCTTCGCGCCGATCGCGTCGAGCACCGGGTCGATGCGGTCGAGCACGTCCGCAGGGCCGGCGGCGAGCATCGTCAGGGTGCCCTGCTCAGCGGGTGCCTTCGTGCCGAGCATCGTCGCCTCGACGAGGGTGATCCCGTACTTCGCGGCGAGCTGCACGACGGTCTCGGTGCCGGCGACGCCGATCGTGGAGCACTGCACCCACACGGCGTCGGTCGGGGCGTCGCCCGCGGAGGCCTCGAGGACGTCCACCACCGCGTCCGTGTCGAAGAGCGTGAGCAGCACGACCTCGGCATCGGTCACCGCTGCACCGGGGTCGTCCGCCACGGTCGCACCCTGCTCACCCAGCGGAGCGGCCTTGTCGGCGCTCCGGTTCCACACGGTCACCGTGTGGCCCTCGCGGAGCAGCGACCCAGCCACCCCGGCACCCATCGCCCCGGTCCCCAGTACCGTCACCCGCACGCGCGTCTCCGTCCCTGCGCCGCACCGTGCGGTCGCCCGTTCGACGGTACGCGCCGTCGATCAGAGCAGTCCGCGGTCCCGGAGCCACACCGCCGGGTCGACCGCCACCCCACCGTGGAGGACCTCGAAGTGCAGGTGCGACCCGGTCGAGACGCCGGTGTTCCCCACGGCGCCGATGCGCTGCCCCGCCGTCACGGTCTGACCCACCCGCACACCGATCTGGGAGAGGTGCCCGTACCGGGTCTGGGAGCCGTCGGCGTGCTGCAGCAGGACCTGGTTGCCGTACCCGCCGACGACCCCGGCGGACACCACGCGTCCGGACATCGCCGCGACGACGGCCGTCCCCTCGCGCGCGGCGAAGTCGAGCCCCTGGTGGTTCGTCGAACAGGCACCGCAGCCGCTGACCCACCGCGAGCCGAAGCCGCCCGCTACCGGGATCGTCCCCGCGACGGGCCTCGCCGCCGAGGCGCCGGAAGCCGGCTCGGACGTCGGAGCCGCTGCCGCACGACGCTCGGGTGCCCGGCCGATCGCGAAGCCGTCCCGCTCGGCGCGGGCGGTCGACGTCGCCGAGGTCGTGTACTCCTGCACGTCGAGCGCGGGGAGCATCGACGTCGCGCTCGCTGCGGTCGCCGTCTGCGGTGTGGCGACGGTGACGAACAGGCACGCGGCGACGGCGGTCGCGGTGAGCGGGACGGCCCGTGCGGACGCGAAGGCCGAGCCGATCGAACGGAGCGGCAGCGTGATCGCCTGGGTGACGGCATGCCCGAGGGCAGTGGGGCGGATTGCGAGCGTCTCGGTGCGCAGCGTCCGTCGCGACGGCAGGGGCTGCGGGTTCCCTGCGCTGGTGGAGACCGGGGCGGCGGGAGGGGACACCGCCGCCCCGGTGGTCGAGTGGGTGACGGCTCCGGTCGTCACGGTCGGGGACACGACCGGGACGGCCAGCGGGGCCGACGCAGCCCGGCGGGCCGACGGTCTGGCTGCCGGCGGGGTCGACGGCTCGGACGCCGGGGGTGTCGGCGCGGGCGACGCCGCGGGGACATCGGGATGCCGGAGGCTGGCGGTGCCCGGAACGTCGGTGCCCGGCGTCTCGATGCTCGGAGCGGCGGCGCGCAGCGGCGTGGCGCCGGTGCCGGTGCCGGTGCCGGGCGCGGTGGTCGGGTCCGCCGCCGCACGCTCTGCCGCACGGCGAGCACGACGGGTGGGGACCGGCTCGACCCCGGCCGGGGCGTTCGCCGCGTGGCGAGCGGCGCCCCGCGGGCGCATCGGCAGGCGGTCCGTCGTCGTGGACATCGGCTTCGTCGAGGGCCGGCTCAGGCGCGGACGACGCCGTCGCGGGCGATGCGCTCGAGCTCGGTCACGACGGCGTCCACCACGGCGCGGGTGATCGCGTCGGCGACGGCCTCGACCAGGACGAGCTGCTCCGGAGCCACCGCGTGGGCGGTCGTCGCGGCGACCACGCGCGTCGGGATGGCCTCGATCGCGGCGACGAGCGACGCCGGGACGAACACGGGGCCCTGCGGCTCGACCGGGGCGGTCATCGGCGAGGTCGGCGCGGGGGCGAACGTGGCCCGGGAGATGGTCGGCGCGCTCGGAGCTGCCGGTGCCGCCGGAGCGGGGGTCGGCCGTTCGGCACGGCGGGCGATGGAGTCGAAGAGCGGCGTGGAGGACATGCTGCTTGCCTTCCGATCAGGTGGTCGGGCGTCCCGTTCTCGGGCGGGACGCGGTCGGAGTGTGCCCCTGGGCACGACTCCATTCAACCACCAGTATTTCAGATGTGCAATAGCATGTTTCGTGTATGCGCTCGTCAGTCGGGCTCGACCGCGGCCGTCGGATCGTCGCGTCTGAGGACCTGCCGCACCCGTTCGACGATCGTCGCCGGCGGGTTGTTGTAGGCGTTCGCGGGCTCCTGTCCGCTGAGCTCCTGGATCGCCGCCATCACGGCGTCCGTCGCGTGGCGACGAGCCCGGCCGGACGAGGCCTCTCCGAAGCCGGAGAGGTCGAGCGGCGTCCCGAACTCGACCGTGACCTTCGCGAGCTTCGGGACGCGCGACCCCACCGGCTGGACGTCCTGGGTACCGGTGAGGGCGACGGGCACCACGGGTGCACCACTCGTCAGGGCCAGCCAGGCCACTCCGGTGCGGCCCCGGTAGAGACGGCCGTCGAGGGACCGGGTGCCCTCGGGGTAGATCGCGAACGCATCGCCGGCCCGGAGCCGCTCGAGCCCGAGGTCGAGGGCCTCCTGCGCCGCCGAACCCGCACCCCGCTCGACACCGATCGCGCCGATGCCCTCGAAGAAGCCCCGCGTCACCGAGCCCCGGAAGCCCTTGCCCGTGAAGTACTCCTTCTTCGCGAGGAAGAACACCTTCCGTGGGGCGAGGAGGCCGATCGTCGGGGAGTCGATGAACGAGCGGTGGTTGCTCGCGAGGATCACCGGGCCACGCTTCGGGATGTTCTTCCGACCGATGATCCGCGGTCGCCAGATCATGCGAGCGAGCGGCGCCACGAAGGCACGGCTCAGCGTGGTGTACTTCGACGATCCGGACACACGGGCCTCCTCGTGACGGGAGTCTCCGAGTGTAGTGATCACGACCCCGATCGCATGCCCGCCACGGAATGTGTCGCGATCACTCGGCCGCGGCGACGACGCCGAGCACCGCACGGCCGTAGCGCTCGAGCTTCGCCCCGCCGACGCCGGAGATCTCGGCGAGCTGGTCTTCGTCCGACGGCTTCACCGCCGCGATGCCCCGCAGCGTCGCGTCGTTGAAGACCACGTACGCCGGGACGCCCTGTTCGCGGGCCTGGGCCGCACGCCAGGCGCGCAGGGCCTCGAACAGCCCGAGGGCTTCCTGCGGCATGTCCGTCACGACGGTCCGACGGTTGCGGGAGGCCCGGGGTGCCTTCACCGGGTCGCGCCGCATCCGGACCTGCACGCGGCCGCCGAGGACGTCGGCGCTCGTCGGACTCAGGACGACCGTGCCGAACCCGTCGCCGGACACCGCCGCGTAGCCCTGCGCGAGGAGCTGTCGGGCGACGGTGCGCCACTCCGCCTCGCCCAGGTCGCTGCCGATGCCGAACGTGGCGAGGGACTCGTGCCGGAGCTCCTGCACGCGGGGCGACTGCTTGCCGACGAGGATGTCCACGAGGTGCGAGACGCCGTACCGCTGCCCGCGTTCGCGGTCGAGCCGGACCACGGTGGAGAGGAACTTCTGCGCCGGGACCGTGCCGTCCCACGACTCGGGCGGGGCGATGCACGTGTCGCAGTTGCCGCACGCCGTGCTCTCCTGCCCGAAGTACGCGAGCAGTCGGACGCGCCGGCACTCGATGGTCTCGCACAGGGCGAGCATCGCGTCGAGGTGCGCGCTGAGCTGCCGCCGGTGCGCGGCGTCGCCCTCGGACTGGTCGATCATCCGGCGCTGCTGCACGACGTCGTTCAGCCCGTACGCCAGCCAGGCGGTCGAGGGGAGCCCGTCGCGCCCGGCACGACCGGTCTCCTGGTAGTAGCCCTCGACCGACTTCGGCAGGTCGAGGTGCGCCACGAACCGGACGTCCGGCTTGTCGATCCCCATGCCGAACGCGATGGTGGCGACCATCACGACGCCGTCCTCGCGCAGGAAGGCGGACTGGTTCCGTTCCCGCACCTTGGCGTCGAGACCGGCGTGGTAGGGCAGCGCCGGGATCCCCTGCTCGGACAGCGCGGCCGCGGTGCGCTCGACCGAGTTGCGGGAGAGGCAGTACACGATGCCGGCGTCGCCGCTGTGCTCGGTGCGGATGAAGGTGAGGAGCTGCTGCAGCGCCCCGGTCTTCGGTTCGATGCGGTACTGGATGTTCGGCCGGTCGAAGTCGGCGACGAAGTGCGCGGCGTCGTCGAGGCCGAGCCGGGCGGAGATCTCGCGGTGGGTCTGCGGCGTCGCGGTGGCGGTCAGGGCGATGCGCGGCACGGTCGGCCAGCGCTCGTGCAGGACGCTGAGCTCGAGGTAGTCCGGCCGGAAGTCGTGGCCCCACTGGGCGACGCAGTGCGCCTCGTCGATGGCGAACAAGGCGATCTGCGCGCGGTCGAGCAGTGCACGCGTGGACTCGAGCCGGAGTCGCTCGGGCGCGAGGTAGAGCATGTCGACCTCGCCCGAGACCACGGCGCGTTCGACTCGGGCACGTTCGTCCGGCCCCTGCGTGGAGTTGAGGAACGCGGCCTTGACGCCGTTCGCCGCGAGGGCGTCGACCTGGTCCTGCATGAGCGCGATGAGCGGCGACACGACCACGCCGACGCCGTCCCGCACGAGCGCCGGCACCTGGTAGCAGAGCGACTTGCCACCGCCGGTCGGCATGAGGACGAGTGCGTCGCCCCCGGTGACGACCCGGTCGATGATCGAGGCCTGTTCGCCCCGGAAGTCGTCGTACCCCCACACGCGGTGCAGGACGTCGAGCGCGGCGGCTCGGGAAGCAGACACGGCGGCGGGCGCGGGCGTGGTGCTCATGCCACGAGCCTACGGCCGACCGGCAACACCCACGGCGTTGTCCACAGGTGCTGCGTCCGCCCCGTCGGCCGAGCCGGCCGTCTCGTCGAGGCGGGCCGGGGCGCTCGCCCAGCCCGTGCCTCCTGGACCGAACCAGCGCCCGCCACCCGCCCAGACCGGTGTCGGACCACGGAACCGCGGTGCGGCCGCGCCCGCGAACCGGCGGTCGAGGTGGCGCCACCGCGCGAGCACCTCGACCATGCCCCAGTAGAGCAGCGAGGTACCGAGCGTGACGAGCCAGCCGCCGATGGTCCCGTTGGCGTCCTGCGACGAGAGGTCGATCCTCGACCAGCCCGGCGCCTGCAGCACGAAGATCATGATGTTGTTGAAGGCGTGCTGCAGCACGGTCGCCTCGAGGCCGCCGGTCCGCAGCACGATGATCGCGGCGATGAGGCCGAACGACCCGACGTCGAGGATGCCCCAGACGTTGTAGCCGTTCGGGATGTGCAGCAGGGCGAACACGACGGTCGACACCGCGACGGCGAGGACCGTGCCCACGATGCGGACCGGGATCCACGAGCCGATGGTCTGCATGAGGAAGCCGCGGAAGATGTACTCCTCCGCTGCGCCCTGGAACGGCACGAGCACGATGACGAGCACGAGCGTCGTGGTCAGCGTGCCGAGGGACACCGTCGACTGGCCGATCGCGGCGTGGTCCCACCCCAGGCCGCCGTCGAAGGTGAGCATCCCGAGCCCCTGGAAGCAGAACATGATCGCCGCGATGACGAGCGTCGGGATGAGACACCAGGCCGTCCAGCCCCAGCGCACCCGGAACCGTGTGGACGACAGGATCCCGGCGGGACCGACGCGCGCGATCTTCACCGCGAGCAGGATGCCCGGCAGCAGGACCACGAGGGACACGAGCGACAGCGACAGCACCACCGGGTCGGTAGGGTCGAGCGCCCCGCTCGCGAGGTCGTTCTGCAGGTCGATGACCCCCTGCGGTCCCCGGTTCGCGCCGATCGGCACGAAGTACGCGACGGCGATGATCACCTGCGAGACGAAGTACCAGCCGGCGAGGAACGCCAGCGCCACCAGCGGGCGCCACCACCTCCAGCGTGCGTCGACGCGGGGCAGGCGGTGGTAGGGAACGCTCACGCCACGCAGGCTACCGGGCCGGGCAGGATGGGAGCCGTGCTCACCGTCGTCCTCGGCCTGTCCGGCGCGCTCGTCTACGGGTTCGCCGACTTCCTCGGCGGCCTCGCGTCACGTCGTGTCCGTGCGGTGACGGTGGCCGCCGTCGCCGCGGCGGTCGGGATCGTGCCCCTGCTGGTCGGGCTCGTCGTGGTCGGGGGTGCGTTCGGTGCGGAGTCCGTCCTGTGGGGCGCGGTCGCGGGCGTGTCCGGAGGCGTCGGCGTCCTCCTCCTCTACCGCGCGCTGGCGATCGGCCCGATGAGCGTGCTCTCGCCGCTGACCGCCGTCTTCGCCGCCGTCGTGCCCGTCCTGGTGGCGGTGTTGCGCGGGACGGCGTTGTCGGGCCTCGCGGTGGTCGCGCTGGTGGTGGCGGTCCTCGCGGTGGTTCTGGTGGCATCGGTGCGGGACACCTCGGGTGCGCGGGTGACCGCGGTGGGGCTCGTGACGGCGGCCGTCGCAGGGTGCGGCTTCGGCGGGATCGTGCTCGCGTACGACATGACGCCGTCGGACTCGGGGGTCGTGCCGTTGGTCGTGTCGCGGGTGCTGCAGGCGGTGCTGCTCGGGACGGCGGCGGTCGTGGTGACGCGGCGGGCGGCGGTCACGGGGCGGGGCCCTGGAGGCGCGGCAGACCCCGCGAGGTCGGCCGACGCTCCGGGGTCTGCCGCGCCTCCCGGCATCCGTCGTGGCGGACGCTGGCCGGCCCGCCTGGTGTGGACGGTGGTCGCCTGCGGCGTCCTCGACGCCGCGGCGAACGTCTTCATCCAAGCGGGGCTGCACTCGAGTGAGGACCCGGCGACCCTGCCCGTGGTCAGCGTGCTCAACGCGCTGTACCCGATCGGGACGGTCGTGCTCGCCGGGATCGTGCTCCGGGAGCGGCTGACGCCCGTGCAGTGGGCCGGGATCGTGCTGGCGTTCGGCGCCGCGGTGGGGCTGGCGCTCGCGTAGGCCGGGCGCTGCGCCGCACTGGGCGAGTCTCGCCTGGGCGGACAGTTTCGTGCTCGCAGGGCTGCGAAACTGTCCGCGGAGCCGAGACTCGGGGCGGCCGGAGCGGGCGTCAGGCGTCGGGGATGAGCCGCTTGCCGAGCGAGACCGTGCGGTCGTCGGTGTAGCCGAGTGCCTCGTAGAAGCCGATGACCTGCTCGTTGCCGGCCCGGACCTGCAGGTTGAGCTTCGGGCAGCCGAGGTCCGTCAGCAGTCGCTCGAACTCCGCCATGAACGCGCGCCCGAGCCCCGAGCCCTGCAGGTCCGGCCGCACCGCCAGGTAGTTCACCCAGCCGCGGTGCCCGTCGAACCCGGCCATGCCCGCTCCCACGACCGGGTGGGCGGGGTCCTCGGCGTCCTCGGCGACCAGGAACAGCTCGGGCTGCACGGTCAGCTTGCGGGCGATGTCGCGGCGGGGGTCGTTCCACGGCCGGACGAGACCGCAGGCCTGCCACAGGGCGACGACGGCTTCTGTGTCGGCCGGGTCGAACCGGCGGAGGAGGTGCTGCATCACTTCACCGTAACGGTGCTGTGGACAACCTCGTCACGGGGTCGTCGTCGTGATCTGATAGACCTGTCCGACCACCCCATCCGGATCAGGAGCCCCGTGACCGCACACGAGACACTCCCGTCGCGCCGAGACCGCCGCGACGGTGCTGCCGGTGCTGCACGACGGGCACCGCGTCGCCGCCAGACCGTGGGTGGCGCCATCGTCTCGCTCATCGCCGAGCTGCTCATCATCGCGGGCGCCGGAACCGGGCTGTACGTGGTGTGGACGGCGTGGTGGACGGACGTCGTCGCGGTCAACGAGCAGACGAAGCTCGTCGACGGCCTCGGGCAGAAGGACGTCTCGGGGACCGGCACCGAGCACCGCGGGCCCGCTCCCGTGCTCGCCGAGCCACCGAACGTCACCGATGTCTTCGGCACGATGCAGATCCCCCGGTTCGGCAAGGACTACGAGCGCCCGATCGGCGAGGGCACCGACCGTGAGAAGGTCCTCAACACGATCGGCCTCGGCCACTACCAGGACACCGCGATGCCGGGCGCCGAGGGCAACTTCGCCGTCGCCGGGCACCGGGTGACCTACGGCAAGCCGCTCAACCAGATCGCCGAGCTCAAGACCGGCGACGACGTCGTCGTGCGGGTGACCGACGCGAAGACGAAGTTCGACGTCTGGTACGTCTACAAGGTCACCGACTCGCAGATCGTCACGCCCGACCACGTCGAGACCATCGCCCCGGTGCCGAACAAGCCCGGGGTCGAGCCGACGGCCGACGACCGCTGGCTGACCCTGACCGCGTGCCACCCGATGTGGTCGGCGAAGGAGCGGTACGTCACCCACGCCAAGCTCGACTACTGGATGCCCGCGTCGGAGGGCACCCCGAAGGAACTCTCGGAGACGTCGAAGTGATCTTCCCGTTCGTCTGGCGCATCCTGCCCGGCCCCGCGGCGCTCAAGGTGATCGAGTTGCTCGTGCTCCTCGCGGCGATCGTGTGGGTCCTGTTCACGTTCGTGTTCCCGTGGGTCGCTGCGGACATCCTGCCGCCGCCGGACGGCACGGTGGACGTGTCGCCGTCGCCCTGACGCGTGGGGTTGCGCAGCGTCCTGGATCCGCACCGTGCGAGGTTTCGCTGACGGTGGGACGTCGGGGGCCCCGCACCGAGCGCGGGACCTCGCACGGTGGCGCGGCGGGGGCGGGGCGGGTGCGTGCGCGGGCGCGAGCGCGAGCGCGAGCGCGGGGGCGGGCGCGGGCGCGGGCGCGGGCGCGGGCGCGGGCGCGGGCGCGGGCGCGGGCGCGGGCGCGGGCGCGTCAGACCGTGGTCGTCACCCGGGATCCGCCGTCGGACGTGCGCCGCACGGCGATGCGCTCCGGGATCCGCTGCTTGAGCTCCTCGACGTGACTGACGATCCCGACCTGACGGCCGCCCGCGGTCAGACGAGACAACTGCCCGATCACGTCGTCGAGCGTCTCGGGGTCGAGCGTGCCGAACCCCTCGTCGACGAACAGCGTGCCGAGGGAGACCCCGCCCGCCTCGGCCTGGACGACGTCGGCGAGACCGAGCGCGAGGCACAGCGACACCGTGAAGGTCTCGCCGCCGGACAGGCTGCGGGGGTCGCGCACGGTGTCGGTCGTCTGGTCGTGCACGGCGAGTGCGAGGCCCGTACGCCGTGCACGTGAGCCGGACTCCCGCTCGTCGGAGGTCTCGAGCGTGAACCGGCCCGCGAGCATCGCCCGCAACCGGTCGTTCGCCGCGGCGACGACGTCCTCGAACCGGCGCATGAGCACGTAGGTGCCGAGGGTGATCCCGGTGGGGTTGGCTGCTGCGACCCCCGCCGCGACGTCGGCGAGCCGCACCACGGCCCGACTGCGCGCAGAGGTGTCGTCGCGGGCACGGACCGCGGCGTCCAGCTCGGCTGCGCACCGTTCGGACGCGACGGCCTGGTCGACCGCCGACGTGGCCGCGCGGACGGCTGCCTCGGCCGCGGCTGCGGTGGCGTCCCGTGCTGCGCGGGCTCCGTCGAGGTCGAGTGCTGCCGGGTCGTCGTCGGCCGCAGCGACGACCGCCGGTTCGGCGAGTCCCGCGTCGACGACCGCCCGTGCCTGGTCGGCCCGGGCGACCTCGGCCCGGAGTGCTTCGGCGTCCGCTCGGTCGAGGACCCCGGCGCGGGCGTAGGCGACGTCGTCGAACCCCTGCTCGGCGAGGACCCGCTCCACCTCGGCCGCACGTTCGCGGACGTCGGCTGCTGCCGAGTCCGCGCGGCTGTCGGCCTGGAGCACCGCGTCGAGTCGACCGACGAGCGCGTCGAGCGACTCGACCCCCTGGCGCAGGGTCTCCGGCGCATCGTCGAGGTGTTCGGCCACGCGTTCGATCGCGGCCGACACCGCCGACTCGTCCTGCTCGAGGCGCTCGGCATCTGCTGCGGCTGCTCCGGCGAGGACGGCGCGTTCGGCGTCGACCTCGTTCCGCTGCCGTTCGAGGGTGCGCGTCCCCTCGTCGTGTGCGGCCCGCTGTTGTTCGAGGTCGCGCACGCGGACGGCTGCGTCGTGCGCCGCCGTGACGGCTGCGTCAGCCGCCGCCGCGAGGGCGTCGACGGTGTCGTCGTCGACGTCACCGAGGACCTGCACGAGCCGGGCGAGTTCGGCCCGTTCGAGTGCGAGGGCCGTCGCGGCGTCGCCGAGGGCTCGCTCGGCACGCCGGGCACGTTCGGCCGCGGCCTCGATCGCCTCGGTCGTGGGGTGGTCGTCCTGCGGTGTCGCGACGACCGGGTGCTCCGTCGCCCCGCACACCGGGCACGGGTCGCCCGGCAGGAGTGCGGCGCCGAGCTCTCCGGCGAGTCCGGCGATGCGGCGCTCCCGCAACTGCTGCTCGCCCCGGACGAGCTCGTGGGCGGTGGCGCGGGCGGCGACGACGGTCTGCTCGGCACCCTGCACGCGCCGTTCGGACGCGGCCCGGGCGACGAGGTCGGCCCGGAGTGCACGCACACGCTCGACCTCGAGCCGCGCGGCCTCGGACCCGGCGGCCAGCGCGGCGGCGGCCCGGGCGTCCTCGACGATGCGGGCGCGTTCGGCGGGGCGGGCATCGAGCGCCGTGTCGAGGTCGGCGAGGCGTTCGGTGAGCAGGGTTCCGCGAGCGACGGCGTCGGTGATCGCCTGACGCCTGCCGGGGAGCGCCTGCTCGAGGTCGATGCGGTGCCGGACCGCGGCGAGGCACTCGGTCACGGCGGTCCGCTGGTGGGCGAGGGCGTCTCGGTCGGTCGTCACGCCGTGCTGTGCGCGGAGGGCGTCCGCCGCCGCGGCGGCGTGGTCGGAGCGGGCGCGTGCGGCGTCGAGCCCGTCGGCGACGACCGCGACGCGGGCAGCGCGTTCGCCCGACGCCAGGCGCACGCGGGCCGCGGCGACCCCGTCGGCACCCGCGTCGAGTTCCGCACGACGTGCGACGAGGACGGCGCGGCGGTCGAGTGCGGCTGCGCGAGCAGTGACCGACTGCTCGTGCGCCGCCGCAGCAGCGGCCGCGTGCGACGCGGTGGCGCGAGCGGACTCGGCAGCGTCGGCGGTCGCTCGGAGTGCCGCGACGGTCTCGGGGACGTCGGACTCGTCCGGCTCGTCGACACCCGCGGCCTGGGCGAACCGGTTCAGGGCGTCGCGGACCCGGGCGTCGGCGCCCTCGACCTCGGCCAGGACGGCGCGACGGCGGACAGCGAGTTCGTCGGCCGTCCGGTCGTAGACCTGCGTGCCGAACAATGACTGCAGCAGCTTGCGGCGGTCTTCGCCGGGAGACCGCAGGAACCGGGCGAACTCGCCCTGGGGCAGGACGACGGTCTGCAGGAACTGCGCCTTGTCGAGGCCGATGATCCGGGCGATCTCGACCGCGACCTCGGGGATGCGCGAGGACATCGGCTCACCGGCCACGTCGGCCGGCCCGGCGAGGCGGAACAACTGCGCGGAGGCCTGCTGCTTCACGGTGCCGGTCCCCCGCTGCTTCGGGCGCTGGTACTGCGGCGTGCGTCGGACGCGGTAGACACCGGCACCGGTCTCGAACACGAGCTCGACGAAGGGCTCCACCGAGGGGTCGGCGTGCTGGCTGTGCAACCGGTCGTCGCTCGCGTCGGCACCGGCAAGTCCGCCGTAGAGGGCGAACACCACGGCGTCGATGATCGTCGACTTGCCGGAACCCGTCGGCCCTTCGAGCAGGAACACCCCGGAGGCGGCGAGCGCGGCGAAGTCGATCGACACGAGTTCCGGGTAGGGGCCGATCGCGCGGAGTTCGAGCCGGTGCAGGTACATCAGCGGTCCCCCTCGCGCTGGAGGGCCAGGGCAGCCGCTTCGTACGCCTCGGCCAGGATCGCGCGGTCGTCGTCGTCCGGCACGGTGCCGGTGGCGAACGACACGAAGTCGGCTGCCACCTCGACCGGGTCGGACGTCGCCGTCACCGCGCGGGCGGCGGCACGCTCGGCGCGGTCGGCCGGCTCGTGCGTGATGGCGAGGGCGTGGGGGAAGTGGTCCTTCACCCGGGCGTACATCCGTTCCGGGTGGACGGTGTCCGTCACGGCGACGCGGACCCAGGCGTCCGCCGCCGACCGGTGCGCCCCGGACTCGATCTCGTCGATCGTGGCCCGGACGTCGACGAGCCGCCGCGGCACGGGCGCCGGCACGAGCTCGGCCGTCACCTGCCCGGAGTCGTCGAGGTCGACGACCGTGACGGACTTCTGCTGGTGCCGCTCGCCGAACGAGAACGCGAGCGGCGAGCCCGCGTACCGCACGCGGTCGCCGTCCCCCACGCGCTGCGGCCCGTGCAGGTGCCCGAGCGCGACGTAGTCGATGCCGTCGAACACGGCACGCGCCACCCGGTCGACCCCGCCGACGCGGATGTCCTGCTCGCTGTCGCTCGGTTCGGTCCCGCCGACGAACGCGTGGGCGACGACGACGCTGCGCGTACCGGGCCGCTGGGCGAGATCGGCGCGGACGCGGTCCATCGCCGCACCGACGACGGCCTGGTGCGAGCGGGCGAGCGGCTCGTCGGGCACCGCCGCGAGGGCGTACCGGGTGAGGTCGGGGTGCAGGTACGGGATGCCGTACACCGCGACGGGCCCGTCGGCGTCGTCGACGAGGACCGGGGTGGCGATGCCTGCGGGCTCGGCGAGGATCCGCACCCGCGGGTCCATCACGCCGGCACCGAAGCCGAGTCGTGCGGCGGAGTCGTGGTTGCCCGGGGTGATGACGACCGTGGCCGTCTCGGCCAGCCGTTCGAGCACCCGGGACAGCATCCGGACGGCGTCGACCGGCGGGATGGCTCGGTCGTAGACGTCCCCGGCGACGACGACGAGGTCGACCGCACGCGCCCGTGCCTGGTCGACGAGCCAGTCGAGGAAGGCCGCCTGGTGCTCGAGCAGGTCGGCACCCAGCAGTGTGCGGCCGAGGTGCCAGTCGCCGGTGTGCAGGATGCGCATGCGGTCACGGTAGCGCCGGCCGGGGACATCGCCGGGTGCCCCGCGGCGACCTGTGGAGAACTCAGGCGCAACTGAGGTTGGTACCGATGAGGGCCGTCTGGATCCGGGCGGTCGCGGTGCTCGTCGACGTCCAGTTCCCGAGGTAGTTCACGCGGACGGTGACGGTGTACACCTGGCCGAGGTTGAGGAGACCGGAGCCGGCGACGCGCACGGGCGAGGTCGACTGGGTGGCGAGCGCGGTCGTCCCGTTCATCACGGAGAACGAGGTCGCGGCCGGCCCGCCGTAGGTGAAGCCGATGTTCACGGAGCCGTCGCCGTTCGGCGTGCAGGCGAGCGCGGTGGCCTGCGGGACGGTGAGAGCGCCGAACGAGGTGGACGTGACGGTGGTCCGCGACCACGGCCCGGCGACGGCCTCCGCCGGCAGGAGGAACCCGGCGCCGCCCGCGAGCACGAGGACGGCGGCCGCGCCGCCGAGACGGCGGAACCGACGCACTCGGCGGTCCGCGCGACGGCGGGTACGGCGGCTCGCGACGGCGGTGGGGGCGCTGGTCGGGGCCGTGGCGACGCGCGGGGCGGAGTCGACCCGCGCCTCCTGGCCGTCACCGTCACCGGCGCCGACGCCGACGCTGTCACCGCCGCCGACAGCGCCATCGTCACGGACACGGACGCCGCCAGCGCCAGCGCCACCGTCCGGCCCGCCACCCTCGTCGCGCGACGCATCCTCGTCCGACGAGCGCCCCGCCGGACCGACCAACCGCCGCAGCGATCCGTCGATCGTGCAGAGCGCGAGCACCGCGACCAGACCGAGTGCCAGCATCCCGACCTTGCCCCACTCCCCCGCCCGGAGCCAGACGATCGGCGCACCGACGAACGGGACCCGCAGGAACGCGACTCCGTGGACGGCCGAGGGTTCGACGGGCGTGGAGTCCTGCCGGGGGTTGGCATCGCCCTTCGTGACGATCGTGCCGCGCGGACCGTCCTCGACGTAGCGGTGCATGCGGAGGTGCCCGGGCTGGTCCGGGT
Source organism: Curtobacterium sp. USHLN213 (assembly GCF_037144815.1). Classification (NCBI taxonomy): domain Bacteria; kingdom Bacillati; phylum Actinomycetota; class Actinomycetes; order Micrococcales; family Microbacteriaceae; genus Curtobacterium; species Curtobacterium sp. USHLN213. The sequence goes on from NZ_JBBCYQ010000007.1 coordinate 200,569, forward strand.
CGTCGACGAGCAGGACCTTGCCCATCCGGACGTCCCCGGCCGACACCGGGCGGGAGACCACGACGTCGCCGGGGGTGAGCCGCGGCTCCATCGATCCGGTCATCACCGTCGTCGGCTGCCAGCCGATGACGGCGGGAGCAGCTGCCCAGAGCGCGAGCCCGAGCAGGGTCGCGACGACGCCGCGGGCGAGCGTGGCGACGACGACGCGCCCCCAGTCGACGGCGTCACGGAGCGCGTCGTGCGGCGTGGGACCGCCGTGCACTTCGATGCTGACCATGACTGCCTTCGACCGGGGGCGCGTTGTCGGACGGTGACGGACGGGCCCGCATCGGGCTCGGTCCCGGACGTCACGCGGTGGACACGGGAGCGTCGATCACGCTGCCGTGTCGCCGGCTCAGCTGTTCTGGGCCTCCCAGGTGAAGCCGAGGGCCGCGGTGCCGCCCTGCACGGTGTTCGGTGCGGTGCTCGAGACGGTGTAGGTGAAGCGGTAGACACGCGACTCCGAGCCGCTGCCGGTCGGGGCCCAGCTGCCGACACCCGTGGCGAAGTTGGTCGAGGCCGTGCCGAAGCCCGCGACGGTGCCGCTGTAGAGCGTGCCGTTGGTCGACGCCGCGGTGAAGCCGGTGCAGGAGCCGAAGCCGCCGCCCGTGCCCTGCTCGACGGTGAGGTTGATGTTCGACGCGAGGGCGTTCGTCGTGGCCGCGTTCGTGCCGTAGAGCTTCACGGTCGAGGGCAGCGTGCCGGTCGAGGTGACCGTGATGCAGTTCGCACCGGTCGAGCCGGGCTTGAGGCCGGTCGCGTTGAACAGCGCGGTGTTGTTGTCGTCGTCGGTGAGGGCGACGCTGCCGGCCGTCCAGTTGCTGGTCGGGTTGACCGTGGTGGCAGAGAAGGCCGAGTAGGACGCGGTCGAGACGACGACACCCGAGGCCACGAGAGCGGCGGGGATGGCGATCCAGGCGGCGAGACGCGCAGCGCGCGGGGAGACACGGGACATGACGGAGCTCCTGATCCAAAGGGGGCGCCGGGGTTCCGCGGTGGTTGGTCGCGACGGCGCCGTGGTTGCTACGACGATCAAGCTACTTGAGCGCCGTGTGGCTCACAAGGGAAGCTACACCCCCACAGTTGGGGGTACTTCAATCGGTGAGATACTTGTTCAATGAGCAGCACGACGGCATACCCGTGCCGTCCCGCCGATCGCGCAGGCGATCACCCTCCCGAGAAGAGCCGCCCGATGACGGACACCACCACCGCGCTCGCGCGACCCCTCGACGCCGCGCAGCTCCCCCCTGCCCCCGTGTCGCCGACCGTCAGCATCCCCGAGGTCGACCCGGACGGCGACGTCGCGAAGCTGATGACGGCGTTCCGCGTGCTGCAGATGCAGCACGCGCGCGTCCTGCACCACGAGAGCTCCACCCGCGGGCTGAACGCCACGGACGCCCGGTTCGTGTTCTTCCTCGCGTCCGCCGACGGCGAGGGCATCACGCCGAAGCAGGCCGGCGAGTACCTCGAGCTCTCCACGGGTGCCATGACGAGCCTGATCGACCGGCTCGAGAAGCGCGACCACATCGAGCGTCGTCCGAACCCCGACGACCGCCGCAGCATCCTCCTCCACCTCACCCCGTCCGGGTCCGAGGTGGCGCGCGAGATCGGTGCCGTCTACTCGTCGGCGTTCCGCGAGGTCATCGCTCCCGGCGACCGCGCCGGCCTCGCCGACGCCTTCGACCGGCTCGGCGCTGCGCTCGAACGCCACTCGCGATCGGTCTCCGTCGCGGGGACGATCGCCGGCCTGCAGCCGTGACGAACGGTGTCGGACACCGCGCGTAGCGTTGCCGGCATGACCCCCTCAGAACTCCTCATCGAAGCGTTCTCCCGCGTCCCCGCCACGGTCGAGCGCGCCGTCAGCGGGCTGTCGGAGGACCAGCTGGCCGCACGTCCGGCCGCCGGTGCGAACACCCTCGCCTGGCTCGCGTGGCACATCGCGCGCGGGCAGGACGCCCAGATCGCGGACCTCGCGGGCACCGAGCAGGTGTGGACGGCGGACGGCTGGGTGGAGCGGTTCGGACTGCCGTTCCCCGCCGAGGCGCTCGGCTACGGCATGTCGCGGGACGACGTCGGACGCGTCCGCGCCTCGGCAGCCCTGCTGGTCGACTACCTCCGCGCGGTGCACGACCGCACGGTCGCCTACGTCGGCACGCTCGAGCCGGCGGACTTCGACCCGGTGGTCGACGACGCGTGGGACCCGCCCGTCACGCGGGGCGCGCGGCTCGTCAGCATCCTCGACGACTGCACGCAGCATGCCGGGCAGGCCGGGTACGTGCGCGGGTTGCTCTTCTTCAACCGCTGACGCGGCGCATCGTGAGCAGGAATGGTCGGGTCGACGGCGGCGACCCGACCGCTTCTGCTCACCATGTGACGGACGGGAGGGGCGGGGGCCCCGGGGCCCCCCCCCCCCCGCCGCCCCCCCGCGGGGCCGGGGGGGGGGGGGGGGCCCCCCCGCCCCCCCCGCCTCCCGTCCTGCGTCTGCTCGCGACTACCGCGCGGCGAGCTCCGCGACGATCCCGTCACCGGGGGCGGCGTCGACGAGGTCCGCCTCGATCTCCGCGTGCTCGAGGATGCCCTCGATCTTGCGGCGACGGCTGCGCGGGACGATCGTGACGACGGTGCCCTCCTTGCCGGCACGCCCCGTGCGGCCCGAGCGGTGCATGTACGCCTTGTAGTCGTCGGGTGCGTCGGCCTGCACGACGAGCGACACGTCGTCCACGTGGATGCCACGGGCGGCGACGTCGGTCGCGACGAGCACGTTCACGCGGCCGCTCGTGAGGAGCTGCAGGTTGCGCTGCCGGCGCGACTGGTTCAGGTCGCCGTGGAGCGAGGTCGCGCGGATGCCGGCGTCCTCGAACTGGTCGGCGAGCCGCTCGGCGTAGGCGCGGGTGCGAGCGAACACGATGGTCTTGCCGGCGCCGGCAACGAGCTCCTCGAGGAGCTGGTCCTTCTGGCGCTGCTCGACCACGAGCACGCGGTGGTCGATCGTCGACGAGGCCTGGTCCTCACCGGCGACCTCGTGGACGGACGGCTCGTGCAGGAACTGCTCGACGAGCGACGCGACCTGGGCGTCGAGCGTCGCGCTGAACAGGAGCTTCTGGGCGCGGTTGCCCTCGGGGGTGACCTCGGCCGTGGCGGAGAGGATCTCCTGCACCGGCTCGAGGAACCCGAGGTCGCACATGTGGTCGGCCTCGTCGAGCACGGAGATGACGACCTCGCTGAGGTCGAGCGTCCCCTTGTTCATGAGGTCCTGCACGCGCCCCGGGGTGCCGACGATGATGTCGACGCCACGCTCGAGCGCACCGACCTGGCGGCCGTACGGGACGCCGCCGTAGATCTGCGTCGTGAAGAGGCCCACCGAGCGGGCGATCGGCTGCACGGTGCGGTCGATCTGCAGGGCGAGCTCACGGGTCGGCGCGAGGATGAGCGCACGCGGGGCGCGGCCCATCTTGCGCTTCGTGCCGCCGCCGTTCTCCATGAGCTTCTCGACGAGCGGGGCGCCGAAGGCGATCGTCTTGCCGGAGCCCGTGCGGCCGCGGCCGAGCACGTCCTTGCCCGCGATCACGTCGGGGATCGTCGCTGCCTGGATCGGGAACGGGCTCGTGGCGCCGAGTTCGGCCAGGGCGCGGGAGATGTTGCCGCCGATGCCGAGGTCGGCGAAGGTCACGCCCTCGACGTCGGCCGCGAGGGTCGCCTCGGCCTGGAGCTTCTCGAGCTTGACGTCGTCGGCGGGGACGAAGGGCTTGCGCTCGGTGTCGTCGCGGTCGAAGCGGCGCGGGGCGCGGTCGTCGCGGTCGAAGTTCCGGCGCGGACGGTCGTCGGCGTCACGGCGGGGCGCACGATCGTCGCGGTCGAAGCGGCGCGGGGCGCGGTCGTCGTCACGACGGGGCGCACGATCGTCGCGGTCGAAGCGACGGGGAGCGCGGTCGTCGCGGTCGAAGTTCCGGCGCGGACGGTCGTCGGCGTCACGGCGGGGCGCACGATCGTCGCGGTCGAACCGGCGGGGCGCGCGGTCGTCACGGTCGAAGTTCCGGCGCGGACGATCGTCGTTGTCACGACGGGGCGCACGGTCGTCACGGTCGAACCGGCGCGGAGCGCGGTCGTCGTCACGACGGGGAGCGCGGTCGTCGCGGTCGAAGCGACGCGGGGCACGATCGTCGCGGTCGAAGCGACGCGGGGCACGGTCGTCGCGGTCGAAGCGACGCGGGGCACGGTCGTCGCGGTCGAACGAGCGACGCGGACGGTCGTCGTTGTTGTCACGACGGGGCGCACGGTCGTCGCGGTCGAAGCGACGGGGAGCGCGGTCATCGCGGTCGAAGCGACGGCCGCCACGGTCATCACGCTGCGGGCGGCCCTGGCCACCGTCGCGCGGCTCCCAGTTCGGACGGCTCGGGCGCTCGCCCTGCGCCGCACGGCCGCGACGCTCCTCGGCGTCCCAACGCTGCTTCTGCCGCGGAGCGGACGGGTCGGCGGCGCGGAAACCGCGGTGCTTGCTGCTGCGAGCGGCGGGGGTGCCGTTCGGGTGACGGACACGGTCGGAGGCGCGGTTGTCCGCGCCGCCCTTGTTGTACGGGGCCATGGCTACTTTCTCGGGGTGCAGACGTACCGCAGCGCCCGGCAGCGACATCGGCGGGGGCTTGCGTGCGGAGAGGGGGTTCTTCCCGTCGCGGATCGACGTGAATCCAGCCCTCGAGCAACACACACCCAAACGAAAACTCCGTGATCGCAATGTCACGGCGTCGAAGGCCGACCGAGTGAGTCTACGCGATCGGACCGTCGCTGGCCAGCCCACCGCCGGGCCGGGGCTGCGAGGCGGGGGCGATCCGTGCCTCCTGGACCGTTCGCGGGTCAGGACTCGGCGAGCCGCTGCCGCTGCTCGGCCACGTCGAAGTCCGCTGCGGGCCAGGTGAGCTGCATGTCCTCGAGCGTGCGGAGCAGGAGCTGCTGCACGGCGAGCCGGGCGTACCACTTGCGGTTCGCCGGGATGACGTACCAGGGGTTCGTCGCGGTCGAGGTGCGGTCGAACACCGTCTGGTACGCGTCCTGGTAGTCGTCCCAGAGCAGGCGCTCGTCGATGTCGCCGGGGTTGAACTTCCAGTGCTTGTCGGGTCGGTCGAGGCGCTCACCGAGTCGTTCGCGCTGCTCGTCCTTCGAGATGTGGAGCATCACCTTGACGAGGCTCGTGCCCGACGCGGCAAGCTGGTCCTCGAAGTCGACGATGGCTCCGTAGCGGCGCTCGATCTCCTCCGGCGGGGCGAACGCGCGGACCTTCTGGATGAGGACGTCCTCGTAGTGGGAGCGGTCGAAGACGCCGAGCTGGCCGGCGCCCGGGAGCTGTCGCTCGATGCGCCAGAGGAAGTCGTGCTCGCGTTCCTCGGCGTTCGGCGCCTTGAAGCCGGCGTAGTGCACGCCGTTCGGGTCCACCGCGCCGACGACGTGCGAGACGATCCCGCCCTTGCCCGCGGTGTCCATCGCCTGGAGCACGAGGAGCACGCGGCGCTGGTCACCGGCGGTCGAGGCGGCCCAGAGTCGCTCCTGCAGCGCGGACAGTCGGGAGGCCCCGGCGGCGAGCGCCTCGAGCCCGTCGATCTTCCGCCCCGGGAAGCCCGGGGTGCCGTCGGGGTCGACCCGGTCGAGGCGGAACCCCTCCTCGACGCGGAGCAGTGGTTCGGGGTCGGCGTTCCAGGCCTTGCGACGGCTCACGGGTCCTCCTGCGGGGTCGTCACCATCCTGGCACCGCCGGACGGGTTCGTCCGGCGGTGGTCCTCGGGGCGGGTCGGTTCCTCCCGTGGGTGGACGACGGCGTGCGGGGACCGGGTTACCGTTGATCCGATGAGGTCAGGCCGTCGCACGCTGCTCGCGCTCGTCGCCGCGGTCGTGGCGCTCGGCGCGGTCGCGTCGTGCAGCACGGACCCGGTCGGTGACGAGAACCGCACGGTGACCGCCGGACCCGTGATCTACCCGCTGTCGCTCCGGTACCACGGCATCGACGTCGTCGCCGACGTGCCGTACGGGTCGGACGCGCTGCAGCGGCTCGACGTGTGCCTGCCGGCGGACAGTGCGCCGGACACCACGAGGACCCCGACGCCGACGCCGGGCGGGACGGCTTCCGCGACGCCGGACGAGGTCGGGGCCGACGCGGGCGGGGACGGGAGCGCGAGTGGTGCCGGGACTGCCGGGGCCGGCGTCGCCGCTGCGGGGGTGGGGGCCGGGGCCGCCGACGACGGGACCGGCGGCGGCGAGGGTGACGCTGCCGGTGCTGGTGCTGGCGACGCCGTCGTCGCCGAGGCGGCCAGCGGCGCGCGTCCCGCCGTCCTGATGATCCACGGCGGGAGCTGGTCCCACGGCGACAAGGCCACCGCCGCGTACCGATCGGTGTGCAAGTACCTGGCCTCCGAGGGCTTCGTCACCTTCAACGTCGACTACCGGCTCGCCCCGACGGACCCGTTCCCGGCCGGGCTGGACGACGTCCGACGGGCACTCGACTGGGTGTTCCGTCCGACGACGCTGTCGACCTACGACGTCGACAGCAAGCGGGTCGGGGTGTTCGGGGGCAGCGCCGGTGGGAACCTCGCGGCGATGCTCGCCGTGACGGACCACGACTCGACCGCCTACGCCGAGGGCGACCGGATCCGGGCCGTCGTCGACCTGAGCGGCCCCACGAACCTGACGACCCGTTCGACCGAGGCCGACGGCGTCTCCGCCGCGTTCCAGCGGAAGCAGTTGCTGTACCTCGGCTGCCGGACCTACTCGGACTGTCCGGCCGCGACCCGCGCATCGCCGGAGTACCACGTGACCTCAGACACGGCGCCGTTCTTCATCGGCCACTCCACCGACGAGTTCATCCCGCTGTGGGAGTCGCAGGAGTTCGCGGCGACGCTCCGACGACATGACGTGCCGGTGACGTTCGTCGCGGTCGAGGGGTCGGCGCACTCCATCGCGCAGCTCGACGAGGCGATGAGCGAGCGCGTGGCGAGCTTCCTGCGGGAGCACCTGGGCTGAGGCGCGGCCGGGAGCCGCGCGCGGCCGGGGGCCGCGCGTGGCTGGTGGTGGCTGGTGGCCGCCGCGGCCCCGAGTCTCGGTTCAGCGGACGTTCCTCGGGCGGTGTGGACGCGAAAGTGTCCGCGGGGCCGAGACTCGGGAACCGGCACCGGCACCCGCACCGGCACCGGCCGCGCGTGCCCCGGCCGGGTGGCACCCGGAGTCGGGACTGCCGCTCGCCGCCCGCGCACCGCAGACTTCGGGGGTGACCGACACCTCGATGCGCCCTGCACACGCGACTGCCTCCCGCTGGGAGCGGCACTCCTCGCTGCAGACGTTCGCCGAGCTCCTGCTCGGTCTGTCGTTCACCGCCGCGGTCGCCTTCGGCGGGTACGCGGCCGTGACCGGACGGATGACCGTGCTGTCGCAGGGCGCCGGCGTGGTGTTCCTCGTGACGCTGACGTGCGTCCTCGTGTCGTGGTTCCGTGCCGTCGAGCGCGAGGAGGCACCCGCGGCGGCGCCGGCTGCCTCCGTCGTCGACCCGATCTCGGCGATCGACGCGGAGTACCGCCGCTAGTCCTCTCCCGCCGCGGGCCCACGCGCCGCGGCGACCCCCGCAGTGGCCTCGCGCGCCGCGGCATCCCCCGCAGTGGCCTCACGCGCAGTGGCCTCCCCCGCCGCGGCCCCACGCGCCGCCCGCCGGTCGGCCCGCCGCTCGAAGAGCCCCTCGACGAGGGCGTACAGCGACGGCAGCACCACGAGGGTGAGCAGCGTCGACGACACCAGCCCGCCGATGACCACGAGCGCGAGCGGCTGCGAGATGAACCCGGACCGGCCGGTCAGCCCGACGGCCATCGGGAGCAGCGCGAAGATCGTCGCCAGGGCGGTCATCAGGATCGGCCGGAGTCGTCTGGTCGCACCCTCGATCAGGGCATCGTGCACGCGGAGCCCCCGGCGCCGGTACTGGTTGACGAGGTCGATGAGGACGATCGCGTTCGTCACCACGATGCCGACGAGCATGAGCAGGCCGATCAGTGACGCCACACCGAGCGGGATCCCCGTCACGATCTGCAGGAGCAGCGCGCCGGTGACCGCGAACGGCACCGACACGAGGAGCAGCAGCGGCTGCCGCAGGCTCCGGAACGTGGCGACCATGATCACGTAGACGATCAGGACCGCGACGAGCATGGCCAACAGGAGCTGGCTGAACGCCGACGACTGGCTCGAGGCGACACCGCCGATCTCGGCGGATGCGCCACGCGGCAGGTCGAGCGCGTCGACGGCCGCCGTCACGTTCTGCACGGCGGCGCCGAGGTTCGTCGAGTCCGGGGTCACCGTGATCGTGGCCGTCCGGACGGCGTTCGACGTCGTGATGGACGTCGGCCCCTCGGACTGCTCGACGGTCGCCAGGTCGGACAGCGGCACCGACCCGGTCGAGGTGGGGACGGACAGCGACCGCAGTGCGGCGACGGTCGTCGGGGGCTCGGGGTCGGCGATGTACACGTCGAGCGTCGCGTCGTCGATCTCGATCGTGCCGGTGTCGCGGGGCGAGACCGCCGCGGCGACGATCCCGCCGACCTGTGTCTCGGTCAGCCCGCGCTCCGCGGCCGCCTGCCGGTCGACCCGGACGGCGAGGTACGGCTCGGACGCCGACAGGTTGCTCGTCGCGCCGGTCGTGCCGTCGACCTTCCGCATCTCGCGCAGCACCGACGCCGCCGCGGTCCGGAGCTCTGCCTGGGTCGGCGCGGTGACGTCGACCTCGATGTCGCTCGAGCCGCCGAAGCCGCCACCGGCCGACGAGAGGCTGACCTCGCCGACGCCGTCGATCCGGTCGATGCGGTCGCGCGCGGTGGACTGGATGGCGGTCTGGTCGTCGCCGGCGTCCGTCGTCACGTTGTACTGCACGGAGGCCGACGCCCCGCCTCCGAAGGCCGCCTGGATGGACTGCCCGCTCGTCCCGATGGTGGTCTGCACGGTCTGCACACCCTGGACACCGCGGAGCACGCGCTCCACCTCCTTCGCCGCGTCGGACTGCTCGCCGAGGCTCGTCCCCGGCTCGAGGTCCTGCGTGACCGTGAAGGTGTTCTGCCCGGAGTCGCCGAGGTAGTTCGTCTTGACGAACGGCACGGCGGCCGCGGTGCCGCCGAGCACGAGGACCGCCAGGACCACCACGAGCGCCGGCCGACCGATGGCCCAGCGGAGCACGGGCTGGTACCCGCGCCGGAGCCGGTCGGACGTGCCGGCGTCGTGCAGGTCCTCGGCGGACGACAGCGCGGCGGTCGCAGCGGACCCGTCGGCAGCAGCACCGCCGGCAGCAGCGCCACCGGCAGCAGCGCCACCAGCGGCGGCGCCACCGGCGACGGTGCCACCGGCGGCAGGTGTCCGGAGGAACCAGTACGCGAGCACCGGGACGATCGTCAGCGACACCAGCAACGACGCCACGAGCGCCATCGTCACGGTCAGGGCGAACGGCCGGAACAGCTCGCCGACGAGCTCCGCGACGAACGCGACCGGCAGGAACACAGCGACGGTGGTGAGGGTCGACGCGGTGACGGCACCGGCCACCTCGCGGACGGCGTCGAGCACCGCCCGGGTCCGGTCCACCCCGGGTTGCAGGTGCCGCTTGATGTTCTCGATGACCACGATCGAGTCGTCCACCACGCGTCCGATCGCGATGGTGAGCGCGGCGAGCGTGATGACGTTCAGCGTGTACCCGGTCGCCCGCATGCCGATCGCGGCGAGGAGCACCGAGGTCGGGATCGAGATCGCGGTGACGATCGTCGACCGCACCGACAGCAGGAACAGCAGGATCACGACGACGGCGAACCCGAGGCCGAGGAGCCCCTCTTCGGCGAGGGAGTCGATCGACTGCTGGATGTAGGGCGCCTGGTCGAACACGACGGTGAACCGGGGGTCGCCGGCGACCTTCGCCTCGATGCCGGGGAGGGCGTCGCGGACCGTCTTCGAGACGTCGACGGTGTTCGCTTCCTGCGTCTTGGTGATCGCGATGGTCAGTGCCGTCTCGCCGTTCACGCGGCTGATCGAGGTACGCGGCGACTCCTCGATCGCGACCTTCGCCACGTCGCCGATGGTGGTCGGCGTCGTCGCGGCGGTCCCGGTACCGGCGGTCGCACTGGAGGCGCTGCCCGCCCCCGCCGCACTGCTCGCCGCAGTCCCGCTGGTCGCGTCCACGGCCCCGGTCGAGCCCGCCCCGCCGGTCGCGCCTGCCCCGGCATCCGCCGCACCGCCGGACGAGGAGCTGCCGGAGGATCCCGCCCCGGACGACGACCCGCCGCTCGACGACGCGGTCAACGGCAGCCCCTCGATGTCCTTGATCGAGGCGATCCGCTCCCCGGTCTGCACGGACAGCGTCGTGCCGTCCTGGGTGATCGTGCCACCGGGGACGAGCGTCCCGTTGTCGTCGAGTGCGTCCGCGATGGACTGGGTGCTCAGGCCCCGCGAAGCCAGCTCGTCGGTGTCCGGGGTGATCACGACGCGGCGCCCCGGGTTGCCGAAGACGTCGGCCTGGCGGACCCCGTCGAGCTTCTCGATGTCGGGGATCGCCGTGGCGTTCAGCCGGTCGACCAGCTGTTCCTGGTCGCCCTTCCCCGTGACGGCGAGCTGCAGCACGGGCAGGTCGTCGAAGGACCCGGTGACGATCTGCGTCTGCACGGTGTCCGGGAGCGACAGGGCGTTCACCGCGGTCTGGATCTTGTCCTCGGCGCTGGCGAGGTTCGATCCGTAGTCGAACGACGCCGAGACGACACTCTGCCCGGTCGACGACGTCGCGGTGGTCGACTCGAGGTTCGGCACGACCTGGATCGCCTGCTCGATCTTCGTCGACACGTCGTTCGACACGACCTCGGGCGTGGCACCGGGGTACGCGCTGACGATGGCGACCTGCGGGAACTGGACGCTGGGGATGAGCTCCTGCTTGAGGCTCGTCAGCGCGATGCCGCCGAACACCGCGACGACGACGGTGACGAGCGCGATGAGCGCCCGGTTGCGGAGGCTGAAGACCGAGAGGAGGTGCACACCCTGATCCTTGCAGGGCGTCCCTCGACGCGCTCAGCCGCCGAGGAGCAGGTACGCGCCGAGCACGCCCACGGTCCCGAGCACGCCGGTCGCGAGCGCCACGATCCGGCCGAGCGGGGTCCGTGCCGTCAGGACCGCCACGACGAGCACCGCCAGACCGACGACGATCTCGACCACCCAGGTCACCGGCCCCGTGGTGTCCGCGACCTGCAGCAGGGCCCGGACGCCCTCGCCGACCAGCACGGCGGCGGTCGCCCCGAGCGCTGCCCCGCGCCACCCGACGTCCCGGGACCGGAGTGCCACCGCGACCGCACCCGCGAGCACCCCGGCGGGGATGCCCATCAGGACCCAGAAGTTCGTGATCGACAGGACGTCCGGGTAGCCGCGCAGGTTCGTCGTCGCCCAGTACCCCACGTGCATGAGCTCGAGGAGCACGACGCCGAGCACCATCGCGACCGGCGACGCCCAGCGCCCCGACCGCACACCGGCGAGCAGGCACAGCGCAGCCGCGACGACGAACCAGGGTCCGGCGGAGTTCGCGACGGAGGAGAGTCCGGGCACCGCCTGCCCGAACGAGGTCAGCACCCCGGCGAGCAGTGCCCCCGTGAGCGCCATCGAGACCCGGGCGGCGGCGGGCACCGCGTGGGTCGGAGCGGGCGCCGGACGGGCCGTCGTGCCGGCGTGCATGGTCGTCTCCATGGGACCAGGATCCCGGTGGCCGGGCGTCGCACGCATCACTCCGCAGAGCCAGATCGCACGAGGAGCGTCACCCCGGAGGATGACACTGCCGAGCGGGGAGGGCGCGTCACACCACCGCGGCGAGCGACCCCCGCACGCCGGCGGCGTCACCACCGATCCGCGCCCACGACCGTTCGAGCACGTCGACGAGCCGCACCCGGTCGGCCGGGGGCATCGTGAACGGCACCCGCAGGAACCGCTCGAACCCGCCGTCCGGCCCGAAGACCCCGCCGGACGCCAGCACGACTCCCTCGGCGCGTGCGGCGAGCACCAGCGCGCTCGACACCGGTCGCCCGAGCCCGACCCACGTCGTCAACCCGCCCGCCGGCGACGGCACATCCCACTCCGGGAGCCGCGCGCGCAACGCACCCACGACGTCGTCGCGACCCTGGCGCAGGTACTCGCGCCGCGCCTCCAGGACCGCCTCCGTGCGCGGGACGAGCTCCCGCGCGACCAACTGGTCGAGCACGGGCGTGCCGAGGTCGCCCGTCGGACGGGCGAGGAGCAGCCGCTGCAGGAGCGCCGGTGCGGCGCGGATCCAACCGATCCGCAGGCCGCCCCAGAACACCTTGTCGGCCGACCCGATCATCACGACCGATGCCCCGGACGGGTCGGCCGCTGCCAGTGGCAGGGACGGCGAGCCCTCGATCCGCAGCTCGCCCATGGTCTCGTCCGCGATGACCGTCGTCCCGGTCGACGCAGCGACGGACAGCAGGAGCTCCCGGGTGGACGCGGACATCGTCGCTCCGGTCGGGTTGTGCAGCTCGGGCATGACGTACGCGACCGCCGGCGCCGTGCGGCGCATCGTGGTCTCGAGCGCCGTGGCGTCCCACCCGGTCCGCGCGTCGACGGGCACGCCGACGAGTCGACCGCCGACCTCACGGAAGGCCTCGTGCGCGTGCGGGTAGGTCGGGGACTCGACGAGGACGGCGTCGCCCCGGCGGACGAGCACCCGGGCGAGCAGGGCGATCGCGTGCTGCGCCCCGATCGTCACGACGACCTGGGACGGGTCGGTGGGCAGGCCGCGTTCGGTGTACCGCGCGGCGATCGCCGCGCGCAGCCCGGGGTCCCCGACGGTGTCGTACCCGATGCCGGCGAGCGCCGCGGGTACGTGCCGCACCGCGCGCTCGACCGCCTCGGCGATCCCGGGAGCCGCGTGCAGTGCGGCCTTGCGGAGGTCGAGCAGGTCGTCGTCGACGACGCCGCCGAGCCGTTCCGGGTCCGGTCGGCCGATCAGCCCGGCCGGGAGCCGGACCACGCTGCCGGACCCCCGGAGCGACACCACGAAGCCGTCGGACCGGAGCCTCGAGTACGCGTTCGCGACCGTGGTGCGCGAGACGCCCAGCGCGGTGGCGAGGCCCCGCTCGGCGGGCAGCCGCACGCCCTGCGGGATCCGGCCGTCGATGACGAGCACGCGCAGCGCGTCGGACAGCGCCTCGTACGCCGGGGCGTCGGTACCGGCGCGCCAGTCGGTGAGGAGGAGTGCTGCTGATCGGGCACTGAGCAGGACCGGGGTCATGGATCCACGGTAGCGGAATTGGCTCTCGACCCGCAGTCCAATCTCCACGACGATCGAGCCATGCCCCGCTCGACCGCCCTCACGCTCCGCTTCGTCCAGCTCTTCGTGGGCCTGTTCCTCTACGGCGCCTCGACGGCACTGCAGGTGCGTGCGGTCGTCGGGGTCTCGTCGTGGACGGTCCTCACCGAGGGCCTCGAGAACGTGGTGCCGTGGTCCTTCGGCGTCATCACCGTGGTGTCGAGCGGCGTCATCCTGCTGTTCTGGATCCCGCTCCGCCAGAAGCCGGGCATCGGGACGCTGCTCAACGCCCTGGCGATCGGACCGAGCGCCGACCTCGTGCTCTGGCTCGTCCCGACGCCGTCGGAACTCGTCGGCCGGGTCCTCCTGTTCGTCGCCGGGCTGGTGCTCCTGGCGGTCGCCACCGCGTTCTACATCGGCGCCGGCTTCGGCACGGGCGCTCGTGACGGCCTGATGGTCGGCCTGCACGAGCGCCTCGGCTGGCCGGTGTGGGTGGCGCGGACCGTCATCGAGGTCTCGGTCGTGATCGTCGGCTGGTTCCTCGGCGGCGACGTCGGAGCCGGCACCGTGGTCGCGGCGTTCGCGATCGGTCCGATGGTGCAGCCGCTCATGCCGGTCTTCCGCCGGTTCCCGTGGAGCCCGGAACGGACGCGTGCCGCCACACCGGTCCAGGAGGCGCGGGCCGCCGCCGCCTCGGAGGTCGCCTAGAGCCCTTGCGTGCGTCCAGGTCGCGATATAACGTGTCTGCTACAGACGCGATACATCGCGAGTTCGAGGAGGCAACATGGCCCAGGAGAAGTGGCTCGTCGAGGAGCCGAAGGTGATCGACACCGGGATCGTCCGCCGCTTGCGCGTGGGCCTCGCCGGAGGACAGGTGGACGTCGTCGCGCACGACGAGCCGACCGCCCGCGTCGAGGTGCACAGCGTGTCCGGCAAGCCGATGAAGATCGAGCTCGACGGCGACACGCTCACGATCGACCACCCGCAGGTCCGGTGGGACGACCCGATCGGCTTCCTGAAGTCGTTCCGTGGCAAGGCCCACGCCGACGTCAGCGTCCTCGTGCCACGCGACGCCATCGTCACCCTCGGCGTCGTCTCGGCCGGGGCCCTGCTGTCCGGCACGAACCGCGGCGCCACGCTCAACACGGTGTCCGGCGACCTCGTCGTCGACGACGTCGCGGGTGACGTCACCGTGAACGCGGTGTCCGGCACGACGACCATCCGCGAGCTCGACGGTGCACTGACGGTCCACACCGTGTCCGGCGACGTCGTGGCGACCGGGGCGATCCCGCGGTTCTCGGCCGACGGGGTGAACGCCGACGTGGTGCTCGACCTGCACGGCACCCCCGACCAGGCCCGCGTCAACACGGTGTCCGGTGCGGTGAGCGTCCGACTCGAGGACGGCGTGCCCTACCAGTGCACCGTCAGCACCGCCTCGGGCAAGCTGCAGTTCGACGACTCGGAGATCCGCGGCGTGCGGGGGTCGTACGTCAAGCAGGGCGGCGAACTGTCCGGGCAGTGGCTCGACCTCAAGGTGAACTCGGTGTCCGGCGACATCGCGGTGCTGCACGCCCCACCCGTCGCGGAGCCGACGGCACCGACGGCGCCGGCTGCACCGACCATGCCCGCGGCGCCGGTGAACGACGGCGAGGTGCCCGAATGAGCCCCGTCTTCGCGCACGGCCACCTGCGCCTCTACCTGCTCGTGCTGCTGGCCGACCACCCGATGCACGGGTACGAGGTCATCCAGGCCCTTGGCGACCGCTTCGGCGGCACCTACGTCCCGAGCGCCGGCACCGTGTACCCGCGGCTCGCCAAGCTCGAGGAAGAGGGACTCGTCACGAAGTCCGCCGACGGCCGGAAGACCGTCTACGCGATCACCGACGCGGGCCGCGCCGAGCTCGACGCCCGTGCCGACGAGATCGCCGCGGTCGAGAACGGCGTCAACGACTCGGTGAAGTCCCTCGCCGACGGCGTCCGCGCCTCGGTGGGCGAGGCGATGCGGTCCCTCCGCGCCGACCTCGCGGCGAGCGCGCAGGCACCGCGCGGCCGGACCGCAGACGAGCCCGTGGACGTCCCGTCCGAGGGTGCCGGCGCCCTGCGCGAGGTCGAGATGGTCCTGTCGTCGTTCCGGCAGCAGGTCCGGGCGGACCTCCGCCGTCGGGCGACCCGCGGCACGCTCGGTGCGGACACGGTCACGCGTCTGCGCGACGGCCTGGAGGCGCTGCGCAAGTCCCTCTGACGACCGGCGGCCGACAGACGGTGACGACCCGCGCCTCCAGGCAGTCCGCCAGGAGGCGCGGGTCGTCCCTCACAGACCGCGGTCGGCCAGGGCGTGCATCGCGTCCCGCAGGGCGCGGGCGGCACCCGCGCCCGCCCACTCGTAGGCGTGCGTGAACCGCTCGTCCTGCACGTACATGTCGCCGAGCGTGCGGAACCGGTCGGCGGTGAGCTCGGCCGGGGGCGTCGCCTCGGCGAGCCAGGCGAACTGACGCCGTGCGAGTGCTGCGCCGGCCTCCGATGCCGGACCCGCGCCCGACGCGGCGAGCGCTGCGGCGTCCTGCGCGATCGCCCGCTGTTCCGCCTGGAAGGCCTCCTTCGCGGCGGGGTCCTTCGACTCCCACCAGCGTGCGCCTCGGTCCCAGGCCGCGGGCCCCCAGCGCTCCTCGACCTCCTGCCGGAAGCGGGTCTGGTCGAACCCGTCGAACGTGTCGGTGGCGTCCATGTCCTGTCCTTCCTCGATCCTCGTGATGGTGGTGCGCACGGCCGCGAGCTGCCGCGCGAGCCGGTCGCGCTCGCGTTCGAGCCACGCGACGTGCGCCGTGAGGGCCGTGACGTCGTCCTGCTCGCCGTCGAGGACCCGGCCGACGTCGGCCAGCCCGAGTCCGAGCCCGCGCAGCAGGAGGATCCGTTGCAGCCGGACCAGCGCGCGGTCGTCGTAGCGTCGGAGCCCGCCCTCGCCGACCGCGGTCGCGGGCAGCAGGCCGATCGCGTCGTAGTGCCGGAGCGTGCGGCTCGACACACCGGCGGAACGCGCCACGTCGGCGATGCCGTGCGGTGCTTTCGCAGCTGCGGCTGCCGTGTCTGTCGAATCCCTCATGCAGGCCACGGTAGAGGTTGACGCAGCGTCAACCGCAAGGGGTTTCCGGGGTGCGCCCGACCCGAACCGGCACGGACGGGGAATACCACCGGGGTCGGCCGTGTTGACTCGCGCCCGGAAATGAGTAGGTTTGCCGCTCGTGACGAACGAGATCCGGTCGTTGAAAGCGCGACTGATCGGGGATCCCCTCCCCTCCGAGAAGCTCGAGGGACAGCTCCTCCCGAAGCACCTGGCACTGCCGATCTTCGCGAGTGACCCGCTGTCCTCCGTGGCGTACGCGCCGCAGGAACTCCTCATGATCCTGCTGCTCGGCGGGATGGCGTTCCTGACGTTCGCCCCGTGGGTCGCCGCCCTCGTCGTGCTGCTGCTCGTCGTGGTCGTCGCGTCCTACCGACAGCTCATCAAGGCGTACCCGTCCGGCGGTGGCGACTACGAGGTGGCACACCGGAACCTCGGCGAGAAGGCGGGGCTCGTCGTGGCCTCCGCACTGCTCGTCGACTACGTCATGACGGTGGCGGTCTCGGTCGCGTCCGGCGTGGACAACATCATCTCCGCGCTCCCGTTCCTCAACGAGTTCCGGGTCGAACTGGCCCTGGTGTTCGTCGTGCTCCTCGCCGCCGCGAACCTCCGGGGTGTCCGCGAGTCGAGCAAGGCCTTCGCCGTGCCGACCTACCTCTTCGTGGCGAGCGTCTTCGTGATGGTCGTCGTCGGGCTCGTCCGGGCCGCGGCCGGCAACGCCCCGGTCGCGGAGTCCGCCGCCTACACCGTGCAGAACGTCGAGCACACGACGCAGGCCGCGTTCATCCTGCTGCTCCTCCGCGCGTTCGCGTCCGGCTGCTCGGCGCTGACCGGTGTCGAGGCGATCGCGAACGGCGTGCAGGCGTTCCGCCGCCCGAAGATCAAGAACGCGCAGATGACCCTCGTGTTCATGGGGTCGATCGCGATCGTGCTGTTCGTCGGTCTCATCACGCTCGCCCTCATCTCCCGCGTGCACTACGCCGAGAGCGCGTGCGACCTGCAGGGCTTCGCGCAGTGCGCCACGACGCCGCAGCGTTCCCTGATCGCGCAGATCGCGGCCGCGACGTTCGGCGACAACACGGTCCTCTTCTTCGTGATCCAGGCGACCACCGCGGCGGTGCTGCTGCTCGCCGCCAACACGGCGTTCAACGGCTTCCCGCTGCTCGGGTCGATCCTCGCGCGCGACTCGTACGCCCCGAAGGCCCTGTCGACCCGCGGCGACCGGCTCATCTACTCGAACGGCGTGATCGTGCTCGCCCTCGTCGCGGCGGCGCTGCTGATCGTGTACCGGGCGAACGTCACGAGCCTCATCCAGCTCTACATCATCGGTGTGTTCGTGTCGTTCACGCTCGGGCAGACCGGGATGATCGTGCACTGGACGCGGTTGCTGCGGGCGGACCGGGCGGGCACCGCGGACGGCCCGGTCAACCGTGGGCAGGTCATGCGCTCCCGCGCCATCAACGCCACCGGCGCCACCTTCACGTTCGTCGTCCTCGTCATCGTCACGATCACGAAGTTCACGCACGGCGCCTGGCTCGTGTTCCTGATCATGCCGATCCTGTTCGTGCTCATGCTCGGCGTGAACCGGTACTACCGCGACGTCTCGCACGAGATCGAGGCCGACGAGGAGACCCGGTTCGGCGCGACCGGCGACCACGCGATCGTCCTGGTGAACAAGCTGCAGAAGCCCGTGCTCAAGGCCCTCGACTACGCGATCGCCGCGAAGCACGCGAGCTTCGAGGCCCTGCACGTCGCGATCGACGACGCCGATGCGGCCCGGCTCAGGGCACAGTGGGAGGAGTACGGCATCGAGGTCCCCCTGACCATCGTGCCGAGCCCCTACCGCGACATCTCGATGCCGCTCATCAAGTACATCAAGGCGCACCGGATGGAGCACGGCTCCGAGGTCGTGACCGTCTACACGCCGGTCTTCATCGTCGGGCACTGGTGGGAGACCTTCCTCCACAACCACCGCGGTCGCCGCATCCGGAAGAAGCTGCTGCTCGTGCACGGCGTGACCGTCGCGCTCGTGCCCTGGCTGCTCGACTCCTCCGAGCTCCTGTACGGCCGGCGATCCCGCCCGCTCCCCGGCCAGGAGCGTCGCGGCGAGCCGATCCGCCCCGCACTCCGCCGCTCCCCGCACGGCGTCGTCCAGCACGACGCCGAGGACGACCGGCTGCTCCGGTCGGCCCAGCGGAACAGCCTGCAGCCGCGCCGCGCGACCCGTCCGGCCGGTCCCGCCGAGGGCGTCGACCCGACCGACTGCACCGGTGAGATGCACGTCCTCGTCCCGTCACCTCCACGCGGCGACGGTCGCTCGTCGTAGCATCTGTCGTCATGACGATCTCCGACCTGCGCACGTTCGCCACGTTCGACGGGCACGGCGGCAAGGTCTCGAAGCGCGTCGAGGTGCTCGACCACGAGCCGACGCCCGGCGGCCCGCACGAGGGACTCGTCGCCGTCCGCGGCCCGCACCCCCTCGGTGCGCTCGACGAACGGGCGGCCGACGACTCGACGCACCGCATCGGCTGGGTCGACCCGGCGACGCTCCGCGACTGGTACCGCCCGGACCGTGTGGTGGTCTCCCGCATCGAGGCGCGTCGGTCCGGCATCGAACCCGGTACGTACGCGGATTCGCGCGGTCGCGGTCGGGTCCGGATCGACGGCCTGGAGGCGCGGCTCGCCCCCGACGGTCGGCCCGCCTTCCGCGCACTGGCGGGTTCCGCGGACGCCCCGGTCGTCGACGTGCCGCTCCCCACCGACCAGGCGGTGCGGCTCGTGGCGGTGCGCGCGGTCGACGAGGGCCTCGAGATCGTGACCACCCCGGTGTCGCCGTTCCTGTCGCCCGGTCGGTACCCGGCCTTCGGCGACGACGTCGTGGGGCTGCCGCCGCGCTCGGGCACCGGGCACGTCCTGGTCCGCGCTGCCGTCCTGATCGACGGCACCCTGCACGAGGTCGAGCGGATCGACGAGCGTGCCGCGACGATCTGGATCCGCCGCGAGGACCGGTCGGTCCCGATCGCGGTGAGTTCGGTCGGCCCGGACCTGGTGCGGTACACCGCGGTCGCGGACTGACCGCGGACGTGGGTGCCGTGTGTCCGGGGGACGCCACGGTGGGGTTTCCGGTCGGGGGTGCGGCGTAGCGTCCACGCCATGAGTGACGCAGACCCGATCGACGACCGCACCGACCAGCCCGAGACCCTCGGCGGCGCCCGCCCCGACCCCAGCACCGACGCCAGCAAGGACCCCGAGCAGTGGGTCACCGGTGACGAGCCCATGACCGGGCCGCAGCGCAGCTACCTCGACACCCTCGCCCGCGAGGCCGGCGAGGAACTCCCCGCCGACCTCACCAAGGCCGAGGCCTCGGAGCACATCGACCGCCTGCAGCAGCAGACCGGACGCGGCGCCGATTCCTGAACCCGGGTCCGCGCTTCTGCGGACCCGGGCCTGGGCATGTTCTGGTGATGTCCGGGAAGTCCCCCGGACGGGGGTGGATGATGACGCGTCACCGGTTAGCTTCGACGGCATGCGAACGACATCGACCTCCATCGGCCTGACCGCGCTCCGCATCGTCCTCGGCGTGGTGTTCATCGCCCACGGCGCCCAGAAGTTCGCGCAGGGGATCGGCTCCGTGCCCCAGGGCTTCTCCGGCATGGGCGTCCCCCTCGCCGAGGTCGCGGCGCCCCTCGTCGCCGGGCTCGAACTCGTCGGCGGGGTGTTCCTCGTGCTCGGCGTCGCGACCCGGATCGTGGGCGTGCTGCTCGCGGTCGACATGGTCGTGGCCGGCCTGCTCGCGCACGCGTCCGCGGGGTTCTACTCGCAGGACGGCGGGTTCGAGTACGTCCTCGTGCTCGCGGTGGCGTCCCTCGCGGTGGCGCTGACCGGGCCGGGGCGGTTCTCGCTCGACGCCGTGTTCCTGCTGGCCTCGCGCCGGCGTCGTGGCGTCGAGGAGCCCCTGCCCGCCTGACGCCCCCGCCAGTGTGCGAGGTTCCGCGCTCCGTGGGACGGCCTCCGCCCCGCACCGGGCGCGGAACCTCGCACGGTGCGTCGGCGAGGTCGCACCGTGCGAGGTCAGTCGGACCCGACCGCCGGCGCCGATCCCGCATCGTCACCCGCGAGCACGTCCATCACCTGCCGGGCGATCCGCCGCCCGGCACGGTTCGCTCCGATCGTCGACGCCTGTGGCCCGTACCCCGCCAGGAACAACCGCGGCTCGTCCACCGACCGACCGTCCTCGACCACGATGCCGCCGGCCGCGGTTCGCAGGTGCAGCGGCGCGAGGTGCCGCAGGTCCGCACGGAACCCGGTCGCCCAGATCACGGCGTCGGCGTGCACGTGCTCACCGTCTGCCGTGACCACACCGGTCTCGTCGAGCCGGGTGAACATCGGCGAGTCCCGCAGCACACCCCGCTCGAGCCCGGCACGGATCCGGCGCGACACGGGGACACCGGTGCCGGAGACGATGCTCGGCAGGGTCTCCCCCGCCCTGGCGGCCCGGTCCTGCTCCTCGACCGCCGCCACCGCGGACTCGAGGTCGAGCGCCGCCGACTCCGACCACACCACCGGCCGCCGGGTGAACCACCGGGTCCGCGCGGCGACGCCGTCGAGCTCGAGCAGGAACCCGATCGCGCTGGTGCCACCGCCGACGACCACCACGTCCTGACCGGCGAACTCCGCCGCACTCCGGTACTCCGTCGTGTCCAGCTGCCGACCGCCGAAGGCATCGCGACCCGGGTACCACGGGACGAAGGGCGTGCCCCACGTTCCGGAGGCGTTCACGACGACCTCGGCGCCGATCCGGCTCGTGCGCCCGTCGGCGGTCCGGACGGTGACGCACAGGCCTCCGGACGCTCCGAGGCTGTCCCCGATGCGCGACACGGACGACACCGAGACCGGACGACGGACCCGCAGGTCGTAGTGCTGCTCGAAGCGCCGGTAGAACTCGCCGACGACGTCCCGCGCCGGTCGCGACCGGTCGGCGTCGTCGAACCGGAGGCCCATCGCGTTCATCCCGGGCAGGTCGTGCACGCGGTGCGCGGCTCCGAGGCGGAGGGCCTCCCACCGGAACTGCCAGGCTCCACCCGTGCTCGGCGCCCGGTCGAGCAGCACCAGATCGCTCCCCGGCGTCAGGCCGAGCCGGCGGAGGTGGTATCCCACCGAGAGGCCGGCCTGACCCGCGCCGATCACCACGACCCGGGCGTGCTGGTCGGCCGGGGCCTGCGCGTCGTCTGTCATCACTTCGATTCTGCTGTGGGCGGGGCCGTCGCGGCGACGTCCAGATCGGGGTACATGGTAGAGTGATCGGCAGATTTCAAACCACGAAACCGTTCGGTTCCCCGGGTGACTCCTCTCCCGCCAGGACCGGACCAGAGCCGATCACGAGGGGGTCACGCATGGGGCGCGGCCGTCAGAAGGCGAAGCACACCAAGGTCGCCCGGGAACTGAAGTACTTCAGCCCGGAGACGAACTACGGTGCGCTCGAACGAGAGCTCTCCGCCGGGCAACACTCGGACGAGAATTCCTACGTCGACCGCTGGGCAGACCAATACGGTGATGACCAGCTCGAAGAAGACGACGAGTTCGAACCGCAGCAGGACCAGAACAAGTCCGCCTGACCCAGGCTCGATGACGACGCCGCGCACCCTCCGGGGCAGCGCGGCGTTTCGTCGTGCGTGCCGCCCGGTGCCGCCCAGTGCCGCCCGCGTCTGACGTCGGCCGGGGCCCCGCGGACTCGGAACGACATCCTCGACGTCGCACGACAGCGACGATGTCGCACACGCGCGCCCGCAACGACCCCCGCGCGCGACGAACGACGAATCCGACGTCGTACGACAGCGACGATGTCGCACACGCGCGCCCGCAACGACCCGCGCACGCAA
This sequence comes from Curtobacterium sp. USHLN213, assembly GCF_037144815.1. NCBI lineage: Bacteria > Bacillati > Actinomycetota > Actinomycetes > Micrococcales > Microbacteriaceae > Curtobacterium > Curtobacterium sp. USHLN213. The sequence continues at coordinate 222,898 of NZ_JBBCYQ010000007.1, forward strand.
CGAACGACCAACCCGAGGTCGCACGACCTGCCGCGCCCGTTCCGCCCCGGTCGCACGAACTGCCGCCCGGGAGGAGTCCGGACGGCAGTTCGTGCGACCTCGAGCCCGCGCGGCCCGCGCGGCCCCGGGCGCCCGCGCTCAGCCCGCGTACGCCCCCACGAGCCGCACCGCGCCGCCGTCGACGCCCTTCGCGCCCTGCTCGAACCCGTCGAGGTCACGCGCCGAGGTCGAGATCGTCCCGACCGCCCACGACGGCAGCCCGGCGGTCCCGAGCGACGCGATGACGTCCGACGCCGCAGCGGCCGAGACCACCGCGAACATGCCGATGCCGAGGTTCCAGGTGCCCTCGGTGTCCTCGATGGGAGTGCCCGCCATCGACGCGAGCACACGGAAGACGGGGAGCGGCTCCCACGTGGAGCGATCGACCTCGACCCAGGACCCGACGGGCAGCACGCGCGCCAGGTTCGCCGCGATGCCACCACCCGTGACGTGCGACAGCGAGTGCACGGCGCCCGGGTGCTGCTCGATGAGCGACAGCAGCGGCGTCGTGTAGAGGCGCGTCGGCTCGAGCAGGGCTTCCCCCACGAGGCCGCCGAGCTCCGGCAACGAGTCGGTGTACCCGACGCCGCGCGACGACAGGATGTGCCGCACGAGCGAGTACCCGTTGGAGTGCAGCCCGGAGGACTCGATCGCCACGACGACGTCGCCGTCCTGCACGAGGTGCGCGCCGAGCTGCGACCCGGCCTCGACCGCGCCGACCGCGGCACCGGCCACGTCGTAGTCGTCCGGCCCGAGCAGCCCGGGGTGCTCCGCCGTCTCGCCCCCGACCAGCGCGGTGCCGGTCTCCGAGCAGCCGCGGGCGATGCCGGCGACGATGTCCGCGATGCGCCCGGGGACGACCCGGCCGCAGGCGATGTAGTCCGTCATGAAGAGCGGCTTGGCGCCGACCACGACGATGTCGTCGACGACCATGCCGACGAGGTCCTGCCCGATCGTGTCGTGCTTGTCGATCGCCTGCGCGATGGCGACCTTCGTCCCGACGCCGTCGGTGGAGGTCGCGAGCAGCGGCCGTGAGAAGTCCTTCAGGAACGAGACGTCGTAGAGCCCGGCGAAGCCACCGACGCCGCCCAGGACCGACGGGGTGTGGGTGGCCGCGACTGCGGACTTCATGAGTTCGACGGCCAGGTCACCGGCGGCGGTGTCCACTCCGGCTTCGGCGTACGGGTTGGGCATGCTGAGTCCTTCGCGGTGACATGGCAGACTTGTTCGGTACCCCCCGATTCTACGGTCTGGAGCACACCCGCGAATGTGCGGCATCGTCGGCCTCGTTGCACAGGGCCCCGCCAACCAATCCATCTACGACGCACTGCTCCTCCTGCAACACCGGGGACAGGACTCGACGGGCATCGCCACGGTCGAGGGTCACATCCACCACATGCACAAGACCCGCGGTCACGTGCGGGAGTCCTTCCGCACCCGTGACATGCGCGCCCTGCTGGGCACCATGGGCCTCGGGCACGTCCGGTACGCCACCAAGGGTGCCGCCAGCAACGAGGAAGAGGCCCAGCCGTTCTACGTGAACGCGCCCTACGGCATCGTCCTCGTGCACAACGGCAACCTGACGAACACGCGGGAACTCACCCGTGAACTGTTCGACATCGACCGGCGGCACCTCAACACGAGTTCCGACACCGAGCTGCTGGTGAACGTGCTCGCGCACGAGCTCCAGAGCCAGGTGCGCGGCAAGGACCTCGACCCCGGGCAGGTCTTCGACGCCGTCGAGCGCGTGCACGAGCGGGTCGAGGGCTCCTACGCCGCCATCGCGACCATCGCCGGGCACGGGCTGCTGGCGTTCCGCGACCCGTTCGGCATCCGCCCGCTGATCCTCGGGCACAAGTTCGACGAGGCCGGCAAGCCGGAGTGGGTCGTCGCCTCCGAGTCCCTCGTGCTCGAGTCCGGCGGCTACGAGATCGTCCGCGACGTCGCCCCCGGTGAAGCGATCTTCATCGAGATGAACGGCCAGATGCACGCCCGTCAGTGCGCGAAGAACCCGCGCCTGGTGCCGTGCTCGTTCGAGTACGTCTACCTCGCCCGTCCCGACTCCGTCATGAACGGCATCTCGGTGTACGACGCCCGCCTCCGGCTGGGCAACCGCCTGGCGGACACGATCGCGCAGTACGCCCCCACGGGTGACATCGACGTGGTCATGCCGATCCCGGACTCGAGCCGCCCGGCCGCGATGCAGGTCGCGCAGAAGCTCGGCATCGAGTACCGCGAGGGCTTCTACAAGAACCGCTACGTCGGCCGCACGTTCATCATGCCGGGGCAGGCGGAGCGCAAGCGGTCGGTGCGCCAGAAGCTCAACGCGATGTCGTCCGAGTTCAAGGGCAAGAACATCCTCATCGTCGACGACTCGATCGTGCGCGGCACCACGAGCCGCGAGATCGTCGAGATGGCCCGCGCCGCCGGTGCGAACGAGGTCACGTTCACGAGCGCCGCTCCCCCGGTCCGGTACCCGCACGTCTACGGCATCAACATGCCGACCCGCGCGGAGCTCATCGCCCACGACCGGAAGATCCCGGAGATCAACAAGGTGCTCGGCAGCGACCACCTGATCTACCAGGAGATCGGCGACATGCGCGACGCGATCATCGAGGGCTCCGACGTCACGGACCTCGAGATGAGCTGCTTCACGGGCGAGTACGTCACGGGCACGGTCAGCCCGGAGTACCTGTCCTGGGTCGAGGCCAACCAGCTCAGCTGAGCGACGGTCGCGAACGCGACCCAGCAACGGACTGGAGGGGGGGGGGGGGGGGGGGGGCGCCCCCCCCCCCGGCGCGCGGGCGGGGCGGGGGGGCCCCCCGCGCGCGCGGGGGGGGGGGGGGGCGCCGCCGCCCCGCGGGGGCCGGGGGGGCCGGCCGCCC